>JAIRRJ010000088.1 GCA_031256035.1 Treponema sp.
TTTAATGTAGAAGCCAACCGCACTACCGAAGGTACGGGGCTGGGTATGGGCATCACACAAAATCTAGTACGCATGATGAACGGCTATATCATCATTGAGAGCGAGCCCGACAAGGGTTCTGTTTTTACTGTACGTATACCACAGTGGCGCATGGGCAGCAGCGCACTGGGTAAAACTGTAGCAGAAAACCTGCAGCAATTCCGCATTAATTCGATGCCCGAGTTGAAAATAAAGCAGATTATGCATGAGTACATGCCATACGGCAATGTTCTGATAGTGGACGACATGCCGTCGAATCTATATGTCGCCAAGGGTCTTATGCTGCCTTATGGAATGACGGTTGACACTGTCCTGAGCGGATTTGAGGCGATTGAAAAAATCATAGACGGCAATGTGTATGACATCGTGTTCATGGATCACATGATGCCAAAAATGGACGGCATTGAAACAACAAGAAAAATACTCAAACTGGGGTACAAACATCCTATTGTCGCACTGACCGCGAACGCCGTGTCAGGCCAGTCTGACATGTTTCTGAAAAACGGTTTTGACGATTTTATTTCCAAACCCATAGATGTGCGCGAGATGGATATTATTTTAAAAAAATTTGTGCGGGATAAACAGCCTCCTGAGGTTATTATTGCTGCCCAGGCTGCCCGACGCCAAAAGAACGGCAAGGAAGAAGCAAACAGGACAGAAGCAAATATGGAACTTTGGAAAAAACTTGAGCAAATAAAGGAACTTCAAATACAGACAGGGCTGGAGAGGGTTTCCGGCCAGCAGGATATTTACGAAAAATCTCTGCAACTATTAATAAAGGAAATTAAAAAGTGTGATGGGAACCTGAAAGAATTTTTGGCAGCGGGCGATTTAAATAATTTTTCCATAGCGGTACACGGCATTAAAGGATCGCTTGCTAACATAGGAGCAATGGGGTTATCTGCCCGGGCGTTTGAACTTGAGTCTGCATCGGGTAAGGAAGATGCCGCTTTTTGCGCCTTGAACATGCCGCCATTCCTCGAAGCGCTTCACAGCTTTAATGCAAGCCTTTTACAAGCCTTTGAAAAAGAAAACCAAAATATAGATATGCCGGGTGACGCCATTGAAATACCGCCGGAATTACCGCCAATCTTTGAAAGACTGACAGATGCCCTTGGTGAAACAGCTTTTACAGCTATACATGAAGGAATAAAAAATCTGGATGCGCTCAAATTGAAGCTGGCATTGCTGCCTGCCGTCGAAGAAGAAATAGAGAAAATAAAAGACGCTGTAATAACGGGAGATTATGATGAAGCCATAGAAATAATGCGAAAATTAAGGAAAAATTAATACAGTTTTTTCCTGACAATATGCTTTGCTACTTTTTCGCGTAATGTATCACCGTGAAACGGCTTTACCATAAAGTCACTGGCTCCAAGCATAGCGGCGGCCGATACATTGTCGCTTGTTCCCGAAGAAGTCAGAAAGATAATGGGAGTGTCTTTGTGTTCCTCGAAATTTCTAATAATGGGAACAAGGTCAAATCCGCTGCGCCCGGGCATTTTATAGTCAAGCAAAAATAATTCCGGCGTTATTTCTTTTAAAAATTTTTCAATAAGCAGCGGATCTGACAGTGTATATACATTGTAAGAGCCGCTTAATGCGGAAGAAATGGATTTTAGCACGACAGGGGAATCGTCAATAGCAAGGACCTGCAGCTTACGGGTTGCTTCCGTATGTTCCAATTGTTTCAAAACTACTTTTAGCAATTCTTTATCGTATGCCGTATCGTCATCTGTGCCGGACGATTTTGCCGGTTGATCCTCTTTCATGGTCATTTTTATCCGGCTATAAAGCCTGCTAAAATCAGTTAAAAGTCTTTTTGCACAATCGGAAGCATACTCCCTATTGCCTTTTTTGCCTGCGTCAATGACACCGTCAATTACAGGTGAAAGTTTATTATACCCCAAACTTCTCAGCAGGCGTTTCATATCATCCAGGTTTTTGAAAACCTCTTTATCGCCGCCAAGAGCAGATATTTTGACTAATGCGTCATTAATTTTCGGTGCAAGCTCCACAAAATCAGACAATACGCTGAAATATTCCCTGATTGTCAGCGCCATAAAATCATCTGCTATCCCCCGAATATCCAAATCGCCCATCTTCAAAAGGGTTGGCAAATCAAAATGTCGGTAGTATCTGTCTCTCATGGAGCTATTTTACCACATCTTTATCTATGTGTCAATATTTCGCATTTTTCCGGCTTTAAACCGGCCAAAGACCTTACCAAATCGGGTTTTTTAGTATATAATTACAGAGGGAAAAAAGAAATGGCTGTACCAAGAAAAAACAATCTGTTAATTGTTGACGATGACAGCTCAAATCTTATGGCTTTATCTTACATATTATCAGAGTACGTCATTTATACGGCAAAAAACGGAACATCCGCCATTGAAAAAGCAGAAAAGTATTTACCCGATCTTGTTTTGCTGGATATTATCATGTCCGATATGAACGGGTATGAGGTACTCGCCGCTCTGAAAGAGTCAGACAAAACAAAGCATATTCCCGTAATTTTTATCACCGGGCTGAATAATATTGAAGACGAAAAAAAAGGCCTGGAACTGGGAGCCATAGATTATATAAGCAAGCCTTTTGATGAGATTATTGTCAAACTAAGGGTTCAGCTTCATATTCGGATTATCAATCAATTGCGTACAATAGAGTATTTAAGCACAACTGATCAATTGACTGAATTACCAAACAGACGCGCATTTGACAACCGGTTAAGTATGGAATGGGGCAGAGCTCTAAGGGAAAGCGTTTCTATCAGTATTATGGTCGCTGATGTAGATCACTTCAAAATATATAATGACACTTACGGACATCAGCAAGGCGACATGGCCCTGCAGAATGTTGCGAAAATTATTTCGCAAACACTCAAGCGTCCGGCAGATTTTGCCGCCCGTTGGGGCGGTGAGGAATTTGTCGTACTGCTGCCAAACACGGATTCAAGAGGCGCACTGGAGATTGGTGAGAATATATGTAAAAATGTCGCTACTGCAGAAATTCCCTGTGATGACGGTTCACTTACGAAATTGACAATAAGCATCGGCGTCAATACACAAATACCTGAGCGCGAAACTATTCTTGACAAATTTATTTTAGATGCTGATAAAGCACTTTATACCGCAAAAGATACAGGAAGAAACAGGGTGTGTTTATATGACAGCGCCTCCAATGCAGTAAAAGGTGGATAAAGGATATGTTTAAAACATTCGGGCAAATACAAAAAATATGGGCGGAACGCCATTTGTTTTCAAAGGTATTGCTGGTTTTTGGGGTATTTTTGCTCATGGTTCTTTCAAGCATTTTCTTTATGAACCGCACATTAAGCAATAAATTAATAGAGAACGTAGAAGGCGCAGTTAACGAAATGCGGGGCAGCATATCGAATATCCTTATGTGGCAGGAAACGCCGCTGGAATCCATTTCCGGCATCATACGGACAATGATTCTGGACGGTGAAAGTTTTGAATCCATTCAAAGCTTTATGACGAGATGTTCAACCCCGGAATTCAAAGATAGAATGCGCATGTTCAGTTATTACAGTGTATACGGTTATTTTAATATATTTGAGGCATTTTATGACGGCGGAGGCTGGGTACCTCAGGATGAGGATAATTATGTGCCGACGGAACGTTCATGGTATAAGACGGGGTTAGCCGGCAATGGTAAGATTATGTTTGTGCCGCCTTATATCGACATGGATTCGCAGGCAGTTGTGGTAGCATATTCCCGCCTGTTACTTGAC
>JAIRRJ010000102.1 GCA_031256035.1 Treponema sp.
ATTCAACTCCATACGTGCTCCGGTAATTGGTTTTACCGGTATTATTCTCTTTCCGTATGGTTCGATTTTTATCTTGAGGCATCACTCTTCTAGGGTTCGATTTATCGTGAGGCATTGCGGTCTCTTGACAAAAAAACGTATTTTTTGCATATTTGAAGTTCAATTGTATGGTGGATGTAGCTCAGGGGTAGAGTCCAAGATTGTGGATCTTGTTGTCGCGGGTTCAAAGCCCGTCATCCACCCGGTGTTTATACTAAGGGTAAATTCGGGCTTTTACGCTCATTAACGAGGCTCGTTTACTGCGCCGCCCGCTGATTTTGCTAAAGCAAAATCGCCGTTCCGATATACTGTGGCATTTTCTTGGGCTAGGCGGCACTGATTTTTTTGATCCACACCTCTTAACGAGGTGCTTTCATTGCGCCTGTAGCTCATCTGGATAGAGTAACGGACTTCGAATCCGTAGGTGGTGGGTTCGAGTCCCGCCGGGCGCATTTTCTCGAAAAAGACCTTTCTTCCCTGGGTTGTTGATTTTACCTTTTCTCTCTAATCTTTAAGAAACGGGGAGAATGTGTCTGTGGAATCAGAATCTATCACCGGCATGATGGCAGTTTTAGCCCTTCAACTGGGAATTATAATTTTCGCAGTCCGGTTTTTCGGCAGAATGGCAAAAAAAATCGGTATGCCTCAGGTTCTTGGCGAACTTATTGCGGGAGTCATTATCGGGCCGTATCTCCTTGGGAGCCTGCATTTGCCGGGGTTTCCGCATGGTGTTTTTCCTTTGGGTGAAGGGTCTCTCGCGGTAAGCAACGAATTGTATGCGGTCGCTTCCATCGCTTCAATAATTCTGCTTTTTGCGTCCGGGCTTGAAACTGACATAGGGCTTTTTCTCCGCTATTCCACAGCCGGCGGTATTATCGGTTTAGGTGGAGCGGTTGTTTCTTTTGCGGCGGGTGCCTTGGCAGGGGCGCTACTGCTCAACGCTTCCTTTGCGGATCCCAGATGCCTCTTTATGGGGATACTTTCCACCGCCACTTCGGTAGGCATTACCGCGCGCATTCTTTCGGATCACAAGAAGATGGATTCCCCGGAAGGCGTAACAATTCTGGCGGCGGCGGTTTTTGACGATGTGTTGGGCATTATCGCGCTGGCAGTTGTGCTTGGGATTGTCGCGATGCTTACAGGCGGTCAGGATGTGGAAGGCTTGAAAGCTAACGCGATTTTGATCATCGCGGGAAAAGCTTTTGGCATCTGGCTTGGGTTTACTGCGCTGGGTTTGATTTTCTCAAAAAAGATAGCGGGGTTTCTAAAGCTGTTCAAAAACGCTTCGGATTTTTCCGTTTTGGCGCTTGGTGTCGCGCTGCTTCTCGCGGGTGTTTTTGAAAAACAGGGGCTTGCAATGATAATCGGCGCATACATTGCCGGGCTTTCACTTTCAAAGACTGACATTGCAATCGTGATTCAGGAGCGTATCCGCGGGGTATACGAATTCTTTGTGCCGGTTTTCTTTGCCGTTATGGGCATGATGGTAAATGTCCGCGAGCTTGTGTCGCCAACGGTGCTTATCTTTGGCGCGATATACACCGGCGCGGCTATTGTTTCAAAAGTGATAGGCTGCGGCGGCCCCGCTTTGCTTTTGGGATTTAACGTCAAGGGCGCTTTGCGCATTGGTAACGGCATGGTGCCCCGCGGCGAAGTCGCTCTTATCATTGCCGGCATCGGCATTACATCGGGAATTATCAACCAGCAGCTTTTCGCCGTTGTTATCCTTATGACGCTCATTACTACGCTGGCGGCGCCTCCTCTGTTAAGCGCTTCGTTAAAACTTGCTGGTTCCGGTACGCGCAACCCTGTCAAAGGCGCAGATTCAGCGTCAATGGATTGGGAATTCTCTTCCAGAGAAATTGCCGACCTTGTTATAAACAAATTGCTTGATGATCTCCGCAAAGATGGTTTTTACATTCAGGTGATGAATATTGACGAAGGGCTTTCACAGGCGCGTAAAGACGATATAGTCCTTTCCATCTATGAGAATGACAATGTGGTAACAATTGAAACCGCAAAAGCCGATATGCCTTTTGTGAAGCGCGCCGTTTACGAAGTGGTTGTAGAACTTTCTGTAACAATTCAAAAGCTAAGGGACTCTGCCGATCCTTTCAACCTGAAAATGATCCTGTTAGACGAAGACGGCAGAACGAGAGAGGATTTGCTTTCACTTATCACTGCTGAATGTACAACTGTCGCGCTTAAAGGCGAAACCGAAGAGGAGATTATCGGCGAACTGGTTGATATGTTGGCAGCGCAGGGCAAGATTCATAACAAGGAAACGGTTCTTAAAGATATATGGGAAAGGGAACACGGCATGAGCACTGTCATGGAATACGGCATTGCCCTGCCGCAGGCAAAATCAGACGGGGTTGATGATTTGGCAGTGGCAGTAGGCGTCAAAAAAGAAGGCGTTGACTTAAAAGCTTTTGACGGGGGAAAGACATGGCTTTTTATTCTTTCTGTCGCTCCGAATAAAAAAGAATCGCCCTACCTTGAACTGCTTACCTCCATTGACACCATCGTAGCGGATGAACCCACCCGGAACGCGGTACACTTCGCGCCCACAGCGGAAGTCGCGGCAAGGCTCTTGCGTACGGGAGAGCGGCGTTCCAAGGAACGGCGCAAGGATCACTCATCATCATTAACAAAAAAGTAGGGTGTCAGCCGTCAAATAATATTATAGTTGCTTTATTCAAATTCTGCCAATATACTACATAAGGGAGATAAAACATGAAAGATGAAGACCTTATAATCAGAGAAGAGAAAAACCAGACTACAAGCAAATTTTTCGCAAGCGGGCGCGTTAATGCTGTCAGCGCGGATGTGCTTCAATATAAACTGGAAAATGCCCTGAAAAACGGGCAGACGACTATAATCCTGAATATGTCACAGGTTGAGTATTTGAGCTCTATCGGGATACGGGTGATTCTGAAAATATACAAACAGGCGTCGGAAGCCGGCAATCAATTTAACATTGAGCGTCCTTCTGAAAATGTCAGGAATGTTTTGGGAATGACCGCGCTGGAAGAAATGCTGGTAAAATGACAGCCAGGCATTCGCTGCGGACAAAGATATTGCTCATCGTTCTTGTTTTTACGGTGTTTACAGGCGCGGCGTTCGGCGTTTATTCCTGGGTGATGTCCCGACATTACAAAAGTCTGCGTCTTGAGGGCATCAGAAAAACAGTAGAAATAGAAATTGAAAAAGTAAATAAAGAAATAGCGGAGATAGAGCGCAGCGCAATATATTTTGCGGTTACCGGGTTGTTGTTCTACAAATCGCAGTCAAATGAAATAGGGGAGACCTCAATACTGGAATATCTTCGCAGTTTTACAAATGTAGTGGGCGGCGGTTTCTGGTTTGAGCCTTTCGCCTACAACAAAGAAACTTTTCGCCGCGGGATTTATGCGTTCTTTGACAGGGCAATAGGCGCGCTGCGTCTTGAAGAAATAGGAAACGAGTACGATTACCTTTCAATGATCTGGTACCGTGAGATTGCGGATGTTGTAGAGCGCCCGCATCAGGTTGTATGGACAAGGCCGTATGTGGACGATTCTTCATTCAGCCTTATGACAACGGCAGGCGCGGGTATATTCGATGAAAACGGAAAATTGATTGCGGTGTCGATCATTGACTGGGAAATTGAGAAGGTCGTTGAGAGGCTGACAGAGGTAAAACCTACGCAGAACAGTTTTGTCATGTTGTGCGCTCCCGAACAGGATTATGTTATCTCCAGCACGCGAACAAAAAGCGTTGTTGGAGAGTCAGTAAAAAACCTCCCTTATGACATTAACTCTGTTTCATTTGAACTTTACGGCATAAAGTATATGCGTTTTGGATGGTATATGGACAACGGCTGGCTTCTGTCCGTGCAGATTCCCGAAAAAGAAGTTTTTGCGTACCTGCGAAACCAGACCAGCCGTTTTTCCGTTATAACTGCGCTTTCGCTGATTGTCATGCTGTGCCTTGCGTATTATTTGATTTCAAAGCAGATTAATTCGCCTTTGAAACGGCTGACGGACGGAGTTTCCCGCCTTGCCCTCGGCAATATGGATGTCAGCATTGCCGTTAAGACAAATGACGAGTTAGAACTGCTGGCTCAAACCTTCAACAAAATGACTTCTGATTTGAAAAAATCAATTGAAGAAGCAGCCCGTGAACACGATGAAAAAGAACGGATAAAGGCGGAGCTGAACATAGCGACAGCAATACAGACCAGCATGCTCCCCTGTATTTTTCCGCCCTTCCCTGAACGGCAGGAATTCGATCTTTATGCTTCGATGGTTCCGGCAAAAGAAGTGGGCGGAGATTTTTATGATTTTTATTTCGTTGATAAAGACAATCTGGCTGTTGTTATCGCAGACGTATCCGGCAAGGGCGTTCCCGCCGCCTTGTTCATGGTCATTACGAAGACCCTGATTAAAAACTGCAGCTCCTGCAAAAACCCCAGAGGCGTTTTTGAAACAGTAAACAACAAGCTGTGCGAAAGCAATGAAACCGGAATGTTTGTTACGGCGTTTATGGGACTTTACAATATCCCGACCGGAAGATTTATGTTTGTCAACGCGGGGCATAATCCGCCTCTCTTAAAAAAACGCAATGGCGGCTTTCAATTTTTAAGGGCAAAACCATGCCTCGTTTTGGCATGGATGAAGGGCGTGAAGTACATCCAGGAAGAAATATTTCTTGAAAGGGGGGATGTCCTTTACCTGTATACAGACGGCGTAACGGAAGCCATGAACAAGGACAATGTTTTGTTTTCAGAGGCAAGGCTGCTTGAAGCGGCAAACAGGAACCTGGACTGCACGCCTGAAGGATTAATATCCGCCATTAAACGGGAAGTAAATGTTTTTTCGGACGGATGTGAGCAGGCGGACGATATAACCATGCTTGCGTTAAAAATCAGAAATAAGAATGATTCTACAGGGGACGAAATAAAGAGATTGGAAGTTACGGCGGAAATCGAAAACCTTGACAAAGTTTTGAACTTTATAAACAACGAACTTGAGAAGCTCCGGTGTCCCGCCAAAGTGCAGGGGGATATTAACGTCGCCGTTGAAGAGATTTTTATGAACATCGCCAATTATGCTTATGCGCCAGATAAGGGAGCCGCCGCCATTTCCGTCTCGGTGAACGAAAAAGCGGTTATCAGGTTTGAAGATACCGGCAGGCCATATAACCCCCTTCTTCAACCAGGTCCTGAGCTGCATAAGCCGGTTGCTGAACGCGAGCCGGGCGGCCTTGGCGTTTTTCTTGTAAAAAAACTCATGGACAAGGTTGAGTATACGCGCGAAGAAGGCAGGAATGTGCTTGTGATCAGTAAGAGACTGCAAGAGTCGTCCGCTTGACGTTGATTAATATTTTTAACCCATGTCTTCATGCCGAAAAGCCTTAAATACAACATCAAATTCATGGGTTAGTTTTTCAGCAATAAAGGTCAATTCTTTTCCGGCTTTTGTTAAGGATTCGGTTGACGCACATTGTTCCTCGTCAAGTTCAGCGGTTGCGGAAGCAGCTCTTTCTATGGCGCTAATTGTTTCCAACAGCATTTTTACTGCATTATCAATTTCAGCGATAAAACCCAAAAGCTCGCCAATATGATCACTTCCGGATTCTATATCTTTTTCAGTAGTATTCAGTGAAGTAGTAGTCTCATTAATTAAAGAATTGACTTCCTGTATGGTTTTTTTTATTGATTGTGCTGATTCATTTGAGTTCTTGGATAATTCCCTGATACCGTCAGCGACAACCTTAAATCCCCTGCCTGATTCTCCGGCATGAGCCGCTTCTATTGACGCGTTTATTGCCAAAAGGTTAGTTTTTGCCGATATGTCCTGAATAACAGTAACAAATTGGATAATAGTTTCTGATTTTGCTTTAAGAGTCTTAATCTTTTCTACAGATGCCAACATTGATTCGTTAATAGTTTTCATGTTAGCTTGAACACTGCCTACATATTTATTACTGTATTCAACTTTTTCATATACGCTGTTTCCGGCTTTCACTCCGTTTTTAACATTGGAAAGTGATTCATGCGCCATTTCATTTACTTTAGCGTCTATAAAATTTACACGTTCAATAGCGGTATTGATATTAGTTCCTACTGAATCAATACTTTTGATAAATTGCCCGATTAAATCCATGCTGTTCTGAATAACAGTATTATCCTTTACAACTTCCACTGCTCCGATAGGATTTCCTTTTTCATCATATATTCCTGCATTTGACACCAGAGTGTGAACTGTGGCTCCGCTTTTGTGATAAACATCAACAGCAACGTCTCTTAAAAATTGCTTTACGGAAATACAGTGCTGAGTTGGGCATTGGCTTCCGGGAGGGCAGACGCAAGCCTTAAACATATCATAACATTTCAATTTTTTGGCTTCAGCTTCGGTATAGCCGGTAAGTTTGGCTATTGCGGGCGGCCAAAGAACAACATTATAGTCCATGTCCCTGACATAATAAGGGTCAGGCATGGCTGACTGTATTCCCTGCAACTGGGCAATTTTTAATTTCAATGCTATATTTTCTTTAGCAAGTTCTGATTCAAGTTTGGATTCACTCCCGCCATTAGCTGAATTGTTTTTTTTATTAGCCATAGTTAACTCCGATATATTATTTTAACAATAATATCACGTAATGCCAAGCATAAAAGTATAAATGTACACCATTATTAGTGTATACAAAATCATACACCGGCTTTTCATATAATCCTTGCTCTATTACTTATTAAACCCTCATTTTCAAATGCCGATAAGGAAATAGGGGTAATATCATGATTTACGAAAAATGCAGGGAAATACTTTTAAGGGAACATGAGCTTGTTGCAAATGCGGCAGGAATACAGGGAAAAATCCGGCTGGCGGTTACAAACCGCGAATGGACCGATTTTGAGGGTCATTTTAACTCCATGAACTCCATTGAAAACGAGCTGGCAGCTCTGGAAAAGGCACGGGAAGCGCTCCTGACTGCATCCGGCGCTTCGGACAGGCAGAATGAGCAGGGAGAGATGGATGCCAAAGGCCGTTTCTATGCGGTTGTCTCTCTGCTGCCGGAAAACCAGCGCAATGACCTGACCTCGATTTACCGCGCCCTCAAACTTGAAGCGATAAAACTGCGGATGGCAAACGAGGAGCTTATGAATTACCTTGCGGGGGTAAAGGCGACATTGAGCGACTTTTTCGCTCTCGCTTTTCCCGACCGGAGCGGGAAAATATATACGAAGGCGGGGACTCATTCTTCGCACGATATGCGCAGTATGGTGTTAAACCACAGTTTCTAGGTGGTTAAGGAGACGGTATGACTTCGACATTTATGGGGTTGGAAATCGGCAGAAGGGGGCTTCATGCCCATCAGCAGGCGCTGGCTGTTACAGGACACAACCTTGACAATATTAACACTAAAGGATACTCAAGGCAGAGGGTTGAACTCGTTCCGTTTGAGCCTATTTACCTGCCGGGTCTTAACCGCGCTGAAACTCCCGGGCAGCTTGGGCAGGGAGCGATAGTTGAGCGGATTGAACGTATCCGCGATGAACTTCTTGACAAGCGCATTGTCGCTCAGGCTTCCGATGAAGGCTACTGGAGTGTACGCGAGCGTTTCATCCGGGAAATGGGTCAAATGTATCTTGAAACAGGCCCCAACTCCGTACGGAGCAAAATGGATAAATTCTGGGACGGCTGGCAGGAACTTTCCCAGCATGCCGCTGACCTTGAATTCCGTACCGCCGTTTTGCAGCGTGGAAAAACCCTCATCGATGGTATACATAATCATTTTAACGGGCTTAAACGCGTTCAAACGCAGGTTGATGAAGATATTCAGATAACGGTTTCAAGGGTGAACAGAATTTCCGGACAGATTGCCGCGCTTAACGGGGATATTCAGCGTATCAAGGCACAGGGCGACAATCCGAATGATCTCATGGACAGGCGCGACCTGTTGGTCGATGAACTTGCGTCAATTATTGATATAACAGTAAGCCAGAAAGACCCGGATGAATTTATGGTGCATACTTCCGGCCATGTTCTGGTGCAGGGGCAGATAGGGCGCCAGTTTGAATTATACAAAGGCATCGACACCGAAGGTTATGCGCATATTTTCTGGAAGGATACAAAACAGGAAATTACTTTTTCAAAGGGCAGTCTTGGCGCGCTTTTGGAACTGCGCGATGTTACCATAGAGCAGGAAATAAAAACCCTCGACAGCATGACGATGAATTTTACTGACCTTGTAAACGAGATTCACCGCGAGGCTTACGGCGCGAACGGAGTTACCGGAAACAATTTCTTTTCGGAGTATCCTTTCGTTACAAATGTAAACGGCAATTACGACCGTTCGGGGGACGGTGTTTTCGATTCAAGTTACATCTACCGCATAAACGGGCAGAACGCCCTTGACTCTCAGGCTCAGCCCGGTTTTGATGGTGTGATAACACTTTCGGGCGCGGACAGGGAAGTGCGCGTGCCGTATTATTCAACCGACACTGTCTCTGACATAATAAGGCGGATCAACAATTCAGGCGCGGAAGTAGTGGCGCGCCTTAACCGCGAAGGCAAGCTATCCCTCAAGGGAACTGTGGCGGAAGCAATAGAAGGCTACAGGCAAAATCCCGATTTTGTTTTAAGGCATGTTGAAGATTCAGGGCATTTCCTTACCGGTTACGCAGGGCTTCTTTCTGCATCAGGGCCGGAAGGCGCGTTCGACTGGGGAAGGCCGGACGCTGTAACAAGCCTGCGCGGCGGCGCTGAAGACTATGCTTTGGCTCCCATTGCCCACCCTGCGGGCTGGATAGAAGTGAATCCCGCCCTGTTAAAAGACCCAAGCTCGGTTGCTGCCGGCTTCGGTCAAAATGACAGGGTTGCAAATCCCGGCAACGGAGACGCCGCTGAGGCAATCGCCTCAATCAGAAACAGCGCCGTCATGGTTGGGCGGCTTTCAACATTCGACGATTTTTTTGCCGATGCTGTAGCGCGTATAGCTCTGTTGGGAGAACAGGCAATAAGCTCGCTTGAAACAGAAAACCGCAGAATGAAAGACCTTTTTGACAGGCGGCAGTCAATCTCCGGAGTCAACATTGACGAAGAGCTTTCGAATATGATCCGTTACCAGCACGGCTACAATGCCGCGGCGAGGTTTATCACAACTGTCAATTCCCTGTTTGATACAATTATCAACCGCATGGGAGTCTAGGAATAGGAGATAAAGAGATATGAAAAGAATATCAAGCGATATGCCAAACAGCGACATGCAGTTTTACCTCAGGAGGCATGAAGAGGCTCTTTCAAAAACACAATCAAAAATCGGCGCGCAGAGCAGGCTTCATGAGTTAAGCGATGATCCTATCGCCGCGTCTCACGCCGTGCGTTACGAATCATTTCTTACAAGGCTTCAACGGTTCGAGGTTAACACAAAATATGCGATGGAACATTTCAGCAATTCTTATGATTATCTGAATGAAGCTAACGCCATAGTTCAGAGAGTGCGCGAGCTTGCTGTTACGGGCGCGAACGGCGTATACTCCCCTGACGATCTGAAACTTATGGCAGTGGAAGTCAATGAACTGCTGGAGGCGCTGGTAAGCATTTCCAATAAACTGGGACCGGATACTAAACAGGCATTTGCAGGCGACAAGGTTTTTAC
>JAIRRJ010000084.1 GCA_031256035.1 Treponema sp.
GATGAATGTGCCGCGGCGGTTGTGGAAGACGGGAAAAAAATACTCTCTAACATTGTCGCCACCCAGATACCGCATCATGCGCCCTGGAGCGGGGTGGTCCCCGAAATTGCCAGCCGCAAACACACCGAGTGGATTTATGCGGTCGTAAAAGACGCTCTGGATAAGGCGGGCATGACAGCCGCAGATGTAGACGCCGTTGCGGTAACCAGCCGTCCCGGTTTATTCGGCTCCCTGCTTGTCGGCCTTTCCTTTGCCAAGGCGTTCGCCTGGGCGCGTAACATTCCGTTTATCGCGGTAGACCACATGCTCGCCCACCTGTATGCCCCGCTTTTGTTGCCTGACAATAAGCCGGACTATCCGTTTCTGGGGCTTCTCGTTTCGGGGGGGCATACGATTATTCTCCGCGCCGATGCCTTTGACAATATCACCGTGCTGGGAACAACTATTGACGATGCGGCAGGAGAGGCATTTGACAAGGTTGCGAAACATTACGGCTTTGGCTATCCCGGCGGGGTTGTAATTGATAAAATGTCCGGCTCAGGCGACAGTGAGGCGTTCCGCTTTCCCCTGCCGTCCCTTCACAAGGGTGATCACCGCCATGATGTATCGTATTCCGGTCTTAAAACCGCTGTAGTCAATCAGCTTGAAATGTTCAGGGTAAAGAAAGGTGAAATCACTAATAATGATATAGCAGCTTCATTCCAGAAAACCGCCGTGGAAATACTTTTGCGCGCCCTGTTCAACGCGGCAGAAGATACCCGCCTTACCACAATAGTGGCAGGCGGCGGCGTCGCCGCCAACAGCTACCTCCGCGCCCGCCTTGCCGCCGTCCCCCATCTGCGCTGTATTTTCCCGCCTCTTGACCTCTGCGGCGACAACGGCGCAATGATAGCCGGCATCGGCTATCAATACCTTGCACGGGGGGAGCAGTCTCCGCTTGACATCACCGCCAATGCTCGGGTAAGCGGGTTTAAGAAAAAGTACCCATGATACGCCGGCATATCAGGTTTTCAATTTTAGAATGAAAACACAAAGCCCCGCCGCCGCTAACGCAATAACTGCCAGTATGAGATAAAACCGGAAGCTGAGCCAGTTGTCTTCTGGCGGTTGCTCAACAGACATTTTTCCTTGCCCCTATTGACATTTTATTCTATTTGGGGCAGATTGAAACAGATATTTGAAGAGGTGCTTTTTAAAGGTTCCCTGCGGGAACGCCGTTCTTTGAAGCGGCACTGTCGCCCGCCTAAGGGTGGGCTTACATTCAGTGGGTACAGTAGCGTTTACTTGTGCCTGGGCTGTTTAGATTTTGGTAAAATTAACGCCGCTTAACGCGGCGCTGATATTTAGCCACCTTAGCTCAGTTGGTAGAGCAGCAGACTGAAAATCTGCGTGTCTGTAGTTCAATTCTCCGAGGTGGCAAAATCAACGATGTATAGAGGAGATATAAAATAATGGCTTTAAACAAAGAATGCGTAACATCCATCATTGCCAAATTCGGCAAAAACGAGAAGGATACTGGCGCGGCGGAAGTTCAGATTGCCCTGCTTACTGAACGAATCAATCAGCTTACCGGACACTGCAAACAGTTCAAAAAGGACAAATCCGGCCAGCGCGGGCTTTTAATCCTGGTCGGCCAGCGCCGCCGGATGTTGAAGTATATTCAGCGCACCAACCTGGAAGGATACCGCAAGCTGATCAAGGAGCTGGGGTTGCGTAAGTAATGATGCAAAAAGTAACGCTTCAAATAGCCGGTAAGGATTTAGTTCTTGAAACCGGAAGAATCGCAAAACAGGCGAACGGTTCTGTTTTTGCACAATACGCAGGCTCGGCGGTAATTTCCACCGTCTGTTCATCTTCGGCATCGGTGGAGGGGCTGGACTATGTGCCTCTTACCGTTGAATACAACGAAAAATACTATGCTGCGGGAAAGATACCGGGCGGGTTTATCAAACGGGAAAGCCGACCAAAGGACAAGGAGATACTCGTCTCCCGCCTTATCGACAGGCCGATGCGCCCCCTGTTTGAAAAAAGTTTCGGGCGTGAGATTCAGCTAATCCCGACAACCCTTTCAACTGATCAGGTCAACCCCCCCGATATGCTGGCGATAATCGCCTCTTCTGCGGCGGTTCATATTTCTGACATTCCTTTCAACGGCCCAATCGCCGGAGTAAGGGTCTGTCAGGTTGACGGCGAGCTTATCGTAAACCCCACTTATGAACAGATTGAAAAATCCACCCTGGAAATCGTGGTAGCCGGATCAAAAGACGGCATCACAATGGTAGAGGGCGGGGCGAAAGAGGTAAGCGAAGAGCTGATGATTCAGGCGCTTGATAAAGCGCATAACATGATCCTTGAATTATGCGCATTGCAGGAAAAATTGCGGGAACTTGCGGGGAAACCGAAACAACCTCTGACTCCGCTTCCGTATTCCCTTGAAAACAGGGATGCTATCCGCGGCTCGGCGTATCCCAAACTGGAAACTGCCTGTTTCCTGCCCACCAAGCATGAAAGGCACGATGGCATAAAGGCGGTAAAAACCGATTTTGCCGCAAAATACGCCGCCCAGCTTGAGGATGAAAAACAGAAAAAACTTTTTGACGCATTATTCGAAGATATGCAGTATGAAATTCTGCGCTCTTCGATTCTTAACAACGGAAAGCGCGTTGACGGGCGCGGGCTTGAGGATATCCGCGCAATTACCTGCGAGATTGGTATTTTACAGCGCACCCACGGCTCCGCCCTTTTTACCCGCGGTGAGACGCAGGCTTTGGCTGTTACTACGCTGGGAACGGTTTTTGACGAACAGATTTACGATGACATCGAAGGCGACAAGCGCGAGAATTTCATGCTGCATTACAACTTCCCTCCCTATTCAGTGGGTGAAACCGGCAGGATGGGAACAGGCCGCCGCGAAATCGGTCATGGGCATCTTGCCCGCCGTTCGCTGGAAGCGATGGTTCCTTCAAAAGAAGATTTCCCTTACACGGTACGGGTGGTTTCCGAAATAATGGAATCCAACGGCTCATCTTCTATGGCTTCTGTCTGCGGCGGCACGCTTTCAATGCTTCATGCCGGCGTCCCTATGAAAAAGCCCGTGGCAGGCATCGCCATGGGGCTTATCACGGAAGGAAAGGCAGGCCCCAACGACAGGTTCGCGGTGTTATCTGACATTCTGGGCGAAGAGGATCATCTGGGCGATATGGACTTCAAGGTTGCCGGCACTCAGGACGGGATCACCGGTTTCCAGATGGACATAAAAATCGCCGGGGTAAGCCCTGAAATTATGCGCAAGGCTCTGGATCAGGCAAAACGCGGCAGGCTGCACATTCTTTCTATCATGAACCAGACCATCTGTAAGCCGGTGGATCAAATCAGCGAGTACGCTCCCAAGATTGTTACTTTGCGCATAGACATCGACAAGATTGGCGCGCTTATCGGTCCCGGCGGCAAAAACATCAAGGCTCTGTGCGAACAGTATTCGGTAAAAATCAACACCGAGGATGACGGAACCGTAACAATCTTCGGCAAAAATACCAAGGATGCTGAGGATGCGAAAATTGCCGTTATGGGTATCGCTTCTGATCCGGAAATTGGCAGGGTGTATGACGGCGTTGTGAAGCGAATAATGGATTTTGGCGCGTTTGTGGAGATACTGCCCGGCAAAGAAGGGCTTGTGCATATCAGCAAACTTTCACGGCAGCGCATTGCGCAGGTTACCGATGTACTAAAGGAAGGTCAGCAGATTCCGGTTAAACTGCTTGAAATTGACAAAATGGGCAGGTTGAACCTTTCCTACATAGACGCTATCGATCCCAACGGCTCTGATGAAAACAGTAACAGCAGGGGAGGGCAGAGGGAAGAGCGTCCGAGGGATAATCGCCCGCGGGGTCCTCGCCGCTAGGGAGAATGAATGCCCTCGCCGCAAATAAAAGTACTTAAAGCCCACCAGCGTATTCAGCTCCCGCAGTATGAAAGCGAGGGCGCCGCAGGTCTGGATATGCGCGCTTTTCTTGAAACGGAGATTTCCATCCCGCCAATGGGCAGAGCCAAAGTCCCTACAGGGCTAAAAATCGAAATTCCTGAAGGTTTTGAGGGGCAGGTGCGTCCCCGTTCCGGTTTGGCTCTCCGCTGTGGGCTTACGATCCCCAATTCGCCGGGTACGATAGACTCGGATTACCGGGGCGATTTGGATATAATACTAATAAATCTGGGCGCACAGGACGTTATTATAAAAGACGGCGACAGAATTGCCCAGCTTGTTATTGCACCTGTTTGCCGGGCAGAGCTTGTGGAGGCCGAAGCGCTTGCCGGTACAAGGCGGGGAAGTGCGGGTTTTGGTTCCACCGGAATTTAGGCGGAGCGGATGAACAAAGTAAACAATTCACAGGTCTTAAAAAACGGGAAAATAGTAGAGGAGGGCAAGCGCAGTATATCCGCTACCATTTTCCGCTATGTATTGACCGAAGCGCTTTTTTCATTCCTTATTGCGTTTCTTTTTTTCTTTTTTATGTTCTTCGTAAATCAGATTCTCCTGATGGCCAAGGAAGTACTAACCAAACGCGTGCCGTTTACGCAGGTTGGGCTGTTGGTTCTTTATTCCCTGCCTTCCATAGTTGCAATGTCGGCGCCCTTTGCATCGCTGGTCGGGACACTCATGACCATAGGGCGGCTCACTTCGGATAACGAGATTCTTGTTATGCTTGCGTCAGGGCTGTCTTACCGGAATATTTTTATGCCTGCAATAACAGTCGGAATTGCCATCTCGTTAATGTCCTTTTTTGCCAACGATGTTTTGCTTCCTGCTGGCACAGTTCAGTATACAAGGCTCTGGCGCAAAATTCTTTTTTCTACTCCCGCTCTGGAACTGGAAGCCAATTCGGTTAAAAGATTTAAAGATACAGTTATTGTAACAGGAGAGGTTACCGGAGGCGCCATTGAAAATGTAATTATACTGGATAAAACCGGCGATGGCGAACGCCGTATGATAATGGCAAATAATGCAGAGCTGAAAGACTCAGGGAATGAGGGCTTTAGCCTTGATCTCAACAAGGCGATTGTTCTGTCGTCAAAGGAAACCGTCAGAGAAGATTATGATTACGCTTCAGCCGGGTTTTTGCAGTACCGCGTATCAAAAGAAGATATTATGCAGGGTACTCAAACCGTAAGTCCGAGGGAGATGAGTTCCCGTGATGTCCTTACCGCAATAAACAAAAAATACGCCGAGCAGGCTGTTCGAATAGATGAAAGACGGAGCAAAACAGTTGTGCAGGCGTTGGCGCTGGAAAATATTTTACGTGCAGGCCCCGGCGATGAATCATGGAACCGCAAAGCTTCTACAATTGCAAATTTTCAGCGTGAGATTGAGTCATTGCAAGGCATTGGAAAAGATTACAGCACTCTTCTTCATTTAATTGAATTTTATAAAAAATTCGCAGTTCCATTCGGCGCTTTTTCATTTGTGTTTCTGGCAGTTTCTCTTGGATTGATGGCCAAAAAGAGCGGACAGACAGTGGGTTTTATTTTTGGCGTTATTATTTCGGTAGTGTACTGGGTTATGCTTTTCATTGGGCAAACCATGGGTTTACGCCTGAGAACTTCGCCTTTTTTCTCAATGTGGCTTCCGAATATTCTGGCAATTTCAATCGGAATAATGCTGGCAATATACAGAGTACGAAAATGATTCTTGACAGATATCTGGTGCGCCAGTTTTTGCCCATATTTTTTATCGCTCTCAGTTTATTTGTTTTTCTTTTACTGTTGATTGATCTTTTTGCGAACTTGGTGCGGTACCTTAATTATGAAGTTCCGCTTCTTACAATATTGAAAATAAGCCTGTATTTTACTCCTAAAAGTTTTTCTTACGCCATGCCAATTTCCCTGCTTTTTGCGGCGGCATATACTCTGGGCGATCTTTACGCCAGAAATGAGCTTACAACGATTTTTTCTTCAGGGATACCTTTTTGGCGTTTCAGTATTTCGCTTGTGATAATCGGTCTTTTTGCTTCGGTATTTTCATTTTTCTTTGACGATGTCCTCGTTATTCCGACTTTAAGAGTTAAAAATGATCTGTCAAGACGCGCCCTGCGCCAGCACGTTACTGAAAACAATTCAGATGTTGTGATTAAAGCGAGAAACGGCCGCCTTGTGTATTCCGTTGATTATTTTGATCATATCAATCTGCTGTTAAACGGAGTCAGTATAATCGAAATGGACGGAAACGGAGAATTCATTTCATTTATCCGCGCTCCTTCGGCGACATGGAGGGACACGTATTGGGAATTGCACAGTGCGGTTATTTATCATTATGAAAACGATATACCGCGGATTCGCCCTCTTCCTCCCAATACTTCCTATCACGAACCGCCGGCTATGTTCAGAAGAAAGGCTGTTAATGTAGAGGAACTTCAGGCAAAAGAAGCAGGGGAGCTGGTAAATGATCTGAGAGCCGCCGGCCTTGCATTTTTTCAGGCGCAGGCAAATTACTATCACCGTTATTCTTTTGCCGCTACCTCGCTTATCGTGATGATACTCTCAATTTCCATGGGAGGCAGATTCAGAAAAAATATTTTATTAATGAGTCTTTTTGCAAGCCTCTCGGTCGCGGTTGTTTTTTACATCATGGAAATGCTCAGTATGACTATGGCGGGGTTGAATTATATACCTCCTGTTGTCGGAGCATGGTTTCCGGTTTTAGCCTTTCTGGTTATCGGCCTTTTCATGCTTCGGGGCGCAAAAACTTAAAACAGATGCAATTCTGCCTTTCCGCCCGTGATAAATTATCTTCTGCAAGAACCGGTGTTTTGCGGCTTCCTCACGGTGATGTTTCCACTCCCGTATTTATGCCGGTGGGGACAAACGGAACGGTAAAAGCCGTAACAACAAACGAGCTGGAAGAAATTGGTTTTGACATAATTCTTTCCAATACCTATCACCTGTACTTGCGGCCGGGCGAAGAAGTAATTGAAAAAGCCGGAGGCCTTCACAGGTTCATGAACTGGGAGCGCAACATCTTAACGGATTCTGGCGGGTTTCAGGTTTTTTCACTTTCTGCGTTACGCAAAATAACAACAGAGGGCGCATGGTTTCAGTCTCATGTGGACGGCTCAAAACATTTCTTAAGCCCTGAAAAAGCTGTAACTATTCAGGCAATTCTGGGCAGCGATATACAAATGCAGCTTGACTACTGTACCCCCTGGGGCGCGTCCCGCAAAGAGGCTGAAAATGCCCTTGCGATTACAACAGAATGGCTGGGAAGGGCAAAAAATACCTGGCAGGAAAAAGTTTCAGGCGGATACACCGGCAGCCTTTTCAGCATTGTTCAGGGAAACTTTTTCCCCGACCTGCGCCAAAGGAGCGTGGAGGCTTGCATGGCATCCGGTACGCCCGGCATAGCAGTCGGCGGCCTGTCCGTGGGAGAGCCCCCGGAACTTTTCAGTGAAACATTGGCTTTTACCGCCGCCCTCCTGCCCGAAGAAAAACCCCGCTATGTTATGGGCATCGGTACGCCTGAGTATATCCTTTTCGCGATTGAGCATGGCATTGATATGTTTGACTGCGTCCTTCCTACCAGGGAAGGCCGTAACGGCAGGGTTTACACCCGCCGGGGGGCAATTGCGCTGAAAAAGGCCGAAAACCGCCTCGATTTTTCGCCGATAGATAAAGAGTGCGGCTGTAAAGTTTGCAGGGAATACTCCAGGGCATACCTGCGGCACCTGTTCAAAACAGGCGAAATACTCTGTTCAATGCTGGCAAGCTATCATAATCTGTACTTCCTGAATGAACTTGTCCGGGGCGCTCGTAACGCCATTGAAGAAGGCTTGTTTTTGGAGTATAAAAGGGAATTCCTTTCCCGCTACAAAGAGGCAAAAGATGACTAAGAACCTATCACTACATAATCAACATTGCAGATTTTTTACCACGAACCAACACGAACCAACACGAACAACGAAAGATTCTGGGGTAAAAGTTCGTGGTGTTTGTGTGGTTCGTGGTTTATTATTTCTGTTCACTGTTCTCTGTTCACTGTTCACTGTCCATGCTCAGGATATTGAACCTTCGCGGCTTGCGACCATAAAGTACGGCACAGAAACAGAAATTGCCGCCCTTATCCAGTCTCTCAGGACAGAAGGCGCGGATTATCTTGATGACGAACTTATCACCCTGATTGAAAATACCCGCAACCAGAAAATCTTAAACGGAGTTTTTGCATTCTTCGGCGATAGGGAAAAGAGCGGCCTTGAAGAGAGGGCGATCAGGGCGATAGAAGAACGCGATGATGAAGCTAACGAAACGGTCTTTTCTTCTATTGATTATTTGGGGAAGGTGAAGTCAGCCAAAGCCGTACCCGCGCTTATGGAACTGTTAGACGCCCAGGAACGGCGCTTCATGAATGCCGCCTTCCGCGCCATTGGCCGCGCCGCTTCTTCCGACAAGGAACTGGCGGATGAAGCGGCGGAGTATCTTCTTGATTATTACACCGAAAAAGACCCGGGCGATGACAACCGCCGGGATATAATTATTTCCATCGGCGCGACAGGTTCGGCAAAGGGAGTTTCGCTTCTTTCCGATCTTGCGTCTAACAAAGATGAGCGGATACCTCTGCGTTTAGCTGCGCTGGACGCTCTTTCAAAAGTGGGAGACCCAGCCGGCCTTGACGCCGTTCTTGAATGTGTCGGCACTAACGATCCCAATGTGCGCTCCGCCGCAGTTGCCGCCCTCGGCCCGTTTTCCGGCGATAATGTGGACAAGGCGATTCTGGACGCATTTCGGGATTCATATTACCGCACCCGCATTGCCGCGGCGCAGGCAGCAAGAGAGCGCAAACTTGCCGCCGCTGTTCCGTATCTGAAATTCCGCGCCGAACGTGACGATGTTCCCACTGTCAGGGATGAAGCAATCCGCGCTCTGGGCGCAATCGCCGGGGAAGAAGCAATCGCCACCCTGGACGGCCTGTTTACAGAACGAAAAAACTCAGACCGCGTACGCCTGATTTCAGCCGAAATGCTCATGAAGAGTTCATCCGCCAAATATCTTCTCAGGCTTATTGTCGAAATGGACGAGGCAAGATCAAAAAACCAGATGCCCCTTTACAATGGTTTCCTGAAAGTTGTCGGAGAAGCGAAGATAGAAGGCGATACAAAGGAAATGGAAAACCTTACGCGGCGCTTTTTGCAGAGCGGCGGCATTATGGAAAGGCTTTACGGACTTGACATGGCGGCTAACAATGACCTGAAAAACCTTTCCGCGGAGATAAAAGCGCAGCTTAACGACAGAAACGAAAGCCTTGTCCGTAAAGCCAGGCGGACTGCCGAAAAACTTGGTATTGAAATATAAGAATGGATAATATCCGCGAAATAATAGCTCAATGTCAGGAAAAAAATCCGTGCGCTGTTGATGTCCGTTTTGACGAACCGATGAGCGGGCATACTACATTCAAAGTCGGCGGCCCCGCCGATTGCTGGCTACAGCCGCGTGAAGAAGGCTTCCCCGCTTTTTCCGCCGCCCTGTTAAGCAGCGCCCGCGCCGCCGGGGTTTCTGTTTTTATTCTTGGCGGCGGCGCGAACATTGTCGTTTCTGATAAGGGCATTCGCGGCATAGTGCTGGATACTTCGGCATGGAAAGGCAGCGCCGCTATTAAGAAGGGGTTGTCTTTCCGCAGCGGGACTTCTCTTGATGAAGCGGCTGAAAGCGCCGCCTGCGCCGGACTTTCGGGATTAGAGTTTCTGGCGGGAATGCCCGGCACTATCGGCGGCGCGGTCTTCATGAACGCCCGCTGCTATGGGCGTGAAATATCCGATGTTTTGACCTCCGTTGAAATAATTGACTACGGTGTTGACGGCACACCTGCACAAAAACGTGTTGCTGCCGGAGAAGGTTTTGACTACAAGCGCAGCCCATTCCAGGGAAAGGAACAATTGATCCTCTCCGCTGATTTTGCGCTAAATCCGGCTGATGTAAATGACATCCGTCAGGAAATGGAAGAAAACAGGCATGACCGGCAGACCAGGGGGCATTACCTTTTCCCATGCGCGGGATCGGCTTTCAAAAATAATCATGATTTCGGCAAACCAACAGGCCGCATCATTGACGAACTGGGATTGCGCGGCTTGCAGTCAGGCGGCGCGCAGATAGCCCCCTTTCACGGCAATATCATAATAAACACAGGCGGTGCAACCGCCGCCGACATTCGCGCCTTAATGAACGAAGTTTCGAGCAAAGTTAAAGCCGCCACAGGCTTTGTTCCCGAACCGGAGATTTTGTTTGTGGGCGAGTGAAGAAAAAGTGCCTGACACCGGACTTTCACCTTTGTAAAGTTCCATTGCGACAGGATCGCCGCGTTTTGCCATTTTCAGTTTATACAGGGATAAATGGATTTTATCGGGCAACAGAGAATTTTCCGGCGGTTTGTCCCGACCCTAATCGTAACGTTTGGGTGATTTCTAGGTGGCAGCGGCATTTTGCAGTGCAGCCTTCAATGAAATGTCTATGGAAAACCGACGAACCTGTGATGGTCACCTTTTTTGGTCTTTCTTGATGGCAAGGCATTTTTCGGCAATAGTTTTTTCTACGGCTTCACCAACGACCTGTTTTATATCAATTAAAACTTCCCGATGAAGTCTTTCAAGAGCATCTTCAGGGGAAGCAGGTATATGAAACAGTTTATGAGGCGGTATTCCCAATGCTTTTGCCAGCCGTGCCAGCACTTCCGGGGTAGGAAATTTGCGGGATGTTTCGATCATGGCGACATAATGGGTGGATAAATCCGACATTTCCGCCAGTTTTGGCTGGGAAATATCGAGTCTGCGCCGGTTTTCCCTTAAATTGGCAGCCAGAATGTCCCGAAGGTCTTCCATAGGTTTCCCCTTGCCCATAAAGCAATAATATGTGCTTAAAAGTGCTTGACAAATTGCCGTTGGGGTCAATATCATTGCTTATAGAGCAGATGTCTTGGATTCAAATAAGGTATGTCCGCGAAAGTTATGAAAGTAAAGGAGAGTAGATGCAATCAAACTTACTTGGATTATTTCCTATTTACCTTACTTATTACATTCTTTAAGTCTCATTTTCTTCAGGTATATTGCCAAAACAACATTGTTGTCGGCTTTATATAAAAAAATGGTTGACTGTATAGTTGACTAAAACTAACAGGAGGAAATTTATGAATTTAAATTTCAGGACAATTGGAAAATTTTGCTTTTTATTAGTAATCATTGGTTTTTTTATGCCAATGGCTTGTCAAATGAATGGGTTTCAGCTTGCTGACACGTTTATGGGTATGAAAAGTACAGTAAATGGTTTACTTTTGTACGTTTTGTTCCTGTCAGCACTTGGTGGAGTTGTTATTGGTGTATTAATAGCACTCAAAAAAAGTGTTCCAGTCGTAGTTGACTGGATAATAATAATTGCATGTATCGGTTGTGGTCTTGCAGTATATTTTGGTGCGTTAAGTGATAATACAATTAAGTTACAATCTGGAGCTTATATGATACTAATAGGCTGGATTGCAATATTTGCAATGCAGATTATTTCACTAATAAAAAAGGAGTTGTAACATGAACAACAAACTTGAAGCTGTCCAAAGGATAGCAGGGAACTTTTCCCGAACCATTGGAAGACAGAGCTGGAAACTCTGCTTCCTTAGGCTTTTCACTATCGCTCTTGTAGCGGTAATGCTTGCAGGCTGTGGCGGCAAATCATCGGCACAGTCTACAGGCAGCGGGAGATCATCGGTCAAGGAAAACCCCGCAACGGATTTTCAGTATGACCTAACTGAATCGGGAGATGGCATAGCCATTAGAAAGTACATCGGAAAAAATGGTGAAAAGATCGTAATACCTGCAAAGATTGAAGGGTATCCAGTGATGGAAGTTCTCGGAGTGTCATTTTTTAGTGCGCCAATTACATCAGTTGTCATACCCGATACCGTTACGCGAATAGGAGGCAGCGCTTTTCAAGAATGCAAAGCGCTTAAAGAAATAACGCTTCCCAAAAGCCTGAAAATTATTGAGTCTCACGCTTTTATGAACAGCGGACTCACATCAATTGTCATTCCCGAAGGAGTAACAGAAATTCAAACGGAAACATTTTTAGGATGCGCAAATCTAACTTCTGTTACCTTGCCTGAAAGTCTTGAAAGAATATATATGGATGCATTTAAAAACTGTGCATCGCTTACTGACATAAAAATGCCCTCACGCCAAATAACGTATGGAATTTTTATTTCTTTAAATCAAAAATTCTTAGAGGAGCCATATATATCCGTTTTTGACGGCTGCCCCAAATTGAGCCTTGCCGCCCGCAAAGCTATCACGGATTCAGGCTACAAGGCAAGTTTTTTTTAGGACACCATTTTTCCGCCCCCTTCGGGGCGGAAATTTTAAAAAGAGAAACACGGAGAAAAAAGATGAAAATTATTCTTTTAAGCGGCAATAAAAGCACAGGTAAAACATCAACGTTTCATATGCTTTATGATGAATTGACAAAAGGCGTTAAAAACCCTCCCAAAAAGATTATGGAAGGCGGAAGCAGGGATTTTCAATGCGTATTACCATACAAAGGTAAAAAGGTCGCTCTCCACTCTCACGGCGACTTACTGTACCGTGTATATTATGCCCCCATCATATATAGCGAGGTTCATTACCTAATTCTGGCTCATAGTAAGGGAGGAATATATAAAAACTGGATTATCAATTTGGTAAAAAAGAAAACAAAACACGCTAAGCACAAATTAATCACTAAAACTGTCAGTAACAACAAAGCCAATTACAGTACCGCTAACATGAAGGATTGCCTGGCAATAAAAGCTGCTATAAAGTAAAAGATGTCACTTTCGCCTTTCAGTGAACAGGTAACAGGCAGCAAAGAGTAGAGGACAAATCATGGGGAGAGGTACATGAAAACAATACGAATCACGATTTTAACAGCGTTTTGTCTGTTTCTTTATTCCTGCGCTTCTGGGAGCTACGCGGCTCCGCCGTCGGAAATACCTGATTTTTACCGCAATGACAAGCTGTTAAGTTCTGTTTGGGAAAATGATAAGCTTGTTATTGATTGGCAGACTACCCTGGCGGAAGAAGAAAAAGTAACCACCGTTTTTAACAATTCTCCAACAGTGAGCTTTCAGATGGGCGGACAGACTTTTTTACGGGTTGACGGTCTTTTGGGCAGCGCTGAAGAGATTAACAGCTACATTACGGAACTGATTACTCATTATCACAGCGACCATATAAGCTTGGCGGTAGTTAAACAGTGTCTTAGAGAAGGCAGTTTTGACAGGCTTGTTGGTCCGTATCCGCTTTTGGAAGAATCCAGAAACAATGTATTTTATGAGCTTGACGGAAATAAGTTGACAAACTCTTTACAGAAAGACCATATACTGGATGTCGCATTTGACAAAGAGCCATTGAATTTACGCTTTGGCGTAATTGGCGACTTCTATTATTCTTGTTTCGATATTGCGGAAAATGTAAAAGTAGAATTATTCAAATATCAGAAACCCCATAATCAAAACACCGATGGGTTAATTTACCGTATCTCCCACAAAGGCGTATCCTACCTTTTGTTTGGAGATTTTGACAATCCTGCCGGAATCGAAAACCTGCTTGACGCTGCCATGAGCGTTGAAGCGGAAAGAGAAAACAAACTGTTTTCGACTCTAAAAGCTGATGTGGTCAAATGGCCGCACCATGCTCACAAATTCAATCAAAGATTCGACGATCTTGTTATTAAAATGAATGCCATAATAGATCCCTACTTTATCGTATGGGAGCGGCATCACACACAGGAAGGATTTAGAGAATATATAAGGCGTTTTGAGTTCAATAATAAATTCCTTTGTTCGGATGATTTTGAAATTAATTTTATCAGCTTGGAAATGCTTAATGCAAGGAGACTCTTACGGGTAGCTATATCTCCGTGTGAAGTCTTTTCGTAAAATTTCTTTCTTTGACTAAAGCACCATACATCCTCGTGCCATATAATAGGCATGAAAACAAACACCAACCTTGAGCCTTCTCAAAGACTCAACCCGCTGGACGACTTTCTCTTCTATAAAGTAATGGGAGAAAAAGGGGACGAAGTCCAACTGCTCGGTTTCCTGAACGCCGTTTTAGGACGCTCAGGTAAGGATCGTATTGAATCCGTAGAAATACAGGAAAACAAATCCTTTGCCGCGGAAATCCTCGGCGGTAAATCATGCACCCTTGACGTATACGCCGCCCTGCAGGACGGAACAAAAGTGAACATCGAAGTCCAACTCAGCAATGAGGGAAACATGGATCGCCGCAGCCTGTATTACTGGAGCAAGCTGTATTCAAGGGGCATAAACAAGGGCGATAATTTCTGTGAGCTTCCTGACGTAATAGCCATCAACATTGTTGATTTTAATTTCCTGCCCACTGGCAGTTTCCACTCCTGTTTCCACATACGGGAGGATTCAGACGCTTCAATGATTCTAACGAATGCGCTGGAAATACACGTTGTAGACATGGTAAAATGGAGGAAGCAGAGGGATAAGGATATTGAGAACAACCCCCTGCACCGGTGGCTGACGTGGTTTGACAGGAATAGTTCTCCTGAGCTTATAGAGAAGGTGGTGGCGATGGACCTTGCGATAATGGCAGCGAGCGAGAGGCAGGCATTTTTAGCCCGGAGCCAGGAGTTGGCTGATGAAATGAGGCATGAGAAGGCCTATAGGGACGATCTGCACAGAATGAGTAATGCCCGCCGGGAAGGGCTGGCGGAAGGTAAACTTGAAATCGCCCGGAACGCACTGGCGCAAGGGCTGCCTGTAGATATGATAGAAAAGCTAACCGGTCTTGACGGGGCGCAAATCAGAAGCCTGATAATTAACTAACTCATTACTTCGTCTTCATCACTTCCACTCCGTCCCAGCCGTCAGGCGGCGGGTTTCCCGCGTATTCTACGCACCTTGAGTGCATGTTTCCCGCGTTAAAATCTTTGGGCAGCAGGCGGTACACTTCCTTGAACTTTTCGGCGGCTTCGCGGAAAGAGCGGCGGTTGTAGAGAGCCATTCCTTCGTTGTGAATAGGCCATGCTTCGGCTTCTGCGGGGGAGAGTGCGCGTTTTACGGTGTAGATTTTTACTCCGCGGGTTTTACCTTTTACGGCTACCGTATCAAGGAACCTGAAATACAGGGGCGAGGTGGTGGGAGATTTTTTTATCAGCTCTTCATACACATATTCTGAAATGAGCAGTTCGGAATGATAGCCCTTGGTCAGCCCTTCCATGCGCGAGGCAAGGTTTACCGCGTCTCCGATTACCGTGTAGTCCATTTTCCGTTCGCTGCCGATGTTGCCGACAGTAACTTCGCCGTAATTTATCCCTATGCCGATACGGAATTCGCATTTGCCCAGCTTCCGCTGATTTTCATTGAAAACCTCAACCGCGTCAATCATTTCAATGCCCGATAATACCGACTGTAACGCGTCATCATCGTGCTTTTCGGGGGCGCCCCAAAACGCCATGATTGCGTCTCCGATGTACTTATCGACAACGCCTTTCCGGTTGTAGATGATGTCAACCTGACCTGAAAAATAGCGGTTCAGCGAATTGACAAGATCATCGGGAGCGAGGCCTTCGGAGATGGTTGTAAAGGAACGTATATCAGAAAACAGTATCGAAAGGTTGCGGTTGTCGCCGACAAGCATTTTTTCAGGCGATGCAAAGAAACGCTCAATCACATCCTTTGGAACATACTTCTGGAAAATATGGCGGATGCGCTCTTCTTTTTTCCCGGCAAGTACCGCGTCAAACGCATAACTTTTGATCTGCTTGTATGCCCTGTCCAGCTCTTCGGTCATCCGGTTAAAGGTTTGTGCAAGTTTTCCTGTTTCGTCCCGGTACTCAACTTCAACCCTTGATGAAAGGTCTGCAGTGTCAATTATGGTATTCATCGCCTGCACAACCCGGCTCAGCGGCGTTGTAAGGCGGCGGGTAATCAGTATGAGGAGCAGCACGGCGGCTGCCGAAGCAACGCAAAGGATGATGATGGTCTGGACGGTGATATTTCTCGCGTCGCTGTAAAAAACATTTGCCTTCTCGCTGATCAGAATGTACCAGTTAAAGGGCGTAAAATAGAAAGACTGAAATATCCGTTTATCGCCGCCGATGACGGCTGTTACAAGCCCCTGATTTTCGGCGGAGAGCAGGGCAAGGAGGAGCGCCGTTTCACCCGGTAGCAGTCCGGGATCGGCGCTTGCCATCGCAATGTTTCCGGTATCTCCGCCCACAGCGAAAATAACTTCAGAATCGCTTAACACAATACTGCGGCTGTACTGTTCAACCGATTTTTTTGCCGCCTCTATCATCTCCGGCCTTCCGGCATAGTTGTTTTCTACCAAGAGCGACCATTGATTGTCGGCGAATTTTTCAAGTTCACCCAGTTTGAACCCCAAAAGCTGCCGCCCAAGGCGCGTAACGCCGTTTACCGCGTGAAAATAAGACGCTGTTTCGGCAAGAACCAACGTTACAATTATGAGGGGAAGGACGACAAGGAACATTTTTTGCCGGATTTTCATTATTTCAGCATAGAACAGAATGACAAATGTCTCAAGCGGGGAGGCAAATCTTCCGATACCGGAAGTATGAAACGTTATAGTGTTAAATGCCGGCCCGGCAAAACAGAGTACATTGATATTTTGAGAGAGCTGGATGATGAATATGTTGTACGTTTTACCCGCCTCTACGAAGGGCATGAAAAAATCACCGAAGAAACAATGTCCAGGCATCTTTTCAATATCTGCGTCAAGACAGGCTATCTCAATCAGATGACGGAACCTGTCTGTTCGGTTGCCTGAATTAGCCGCATTATTTGCCGTGCAGAAAAACCCCAATGACTGGTTCAATGATGTAAACTTTTGGGAACAGTACGCTCCCATCATGTTTGACGATGCACATTGGGCTGAGGTTCCCTTCGTTGCAGACGGCATCACCCAACTTGCCAATTTTGATCTTTATAACGGGGCATTAAGCTCAAAGCCGAAAATACTTGACCTATGCTGCGGCTTTGGCAGAATAAGCGCGGAACTTGCTCGCCGTGGTTTTGCCGTAACAGGCGTTGATATTACCGAAAGTTACCTTAAAACCGCGCGGGAAGAAGCTGTTTACGAAAATCTCAATATCGAATACATCAACACGGACGCAAGGGAATTTTCCCGCCCATGTTTCTTTGATGCCGCTGTAAGCCTGTACATTTCATTCGGGTATTTTGAAAACCAACAGGACGACAAAACTCTCCTTTCAAATGTTTACGAATCCCTGAAGCCCGGCGGCTCTTTTATCATTGAAACCCTCGGCAAGGAAACCGCTGTCCGTGATTTTGTCGAGGCTGAATGGTTCGAGCGCGCGGGCTTTACCGTGCTGACCGAATACCAGCCGCTTGATTCATGGACGCTCTTGAAAAACAGGTGGATACTGATCAAGGACGGCAAAAGGATCGAAAAGACTTTCACCCAGCGGCTTTACGCGGCATCGGAACTGCGCTCCCTTTTGCTGGAGGCTGGCTTCGCCAAAGTAGAGATTTACGGCGATTGGGACGAAAGCCCCTACGACAGAAAAGCGGCAAAACTTATCGCGGTCGCGAGAAAATAAGTAGGGATTATTATATTTTTTGGCAAATCGGGCAGTAAAAAACAGAACCGCCCAGATATGCTTCCATAAATACCCCTAAAGTTCCACACTAAACATATAAGCAGTGCTGTATTTGTCGCAGCCATCAGGAAATACTTCTGCAGTCCAATATTTATTCGGGTACGGAATGTTTACGCCCTGACCAAGAATAATGTTTCTGGTAACATCGTACATGGCATCGCTGTCATAGCCTTCGCGTTTGTGCATAGCATCGTTATCGCCGGAAAAAGTTGCGAACGCAAACTGCGAGAAGAACGGCGGTCCTGCCTTTGATTCGCCGTTGTTTCTGTGCGGCACGAAGTCGAAACATACAAATCCTTCCGGCACAGGCGTATCTGCCCTCATAAACCGCCCCCAAAAACCATGCCACGGACCAACATCCACGCAAAGCCCATAATGGTGCATAAACAAAACATCATAATCAAAGTCCGATTTATGTTCATTCATGGCATCCAAAGTACGGAAAAGATTTTTGCGAACCTCAATATTATCCAGGTCATCGCCTTCCCGCCCGA
>JAIRRJ010000110.1 GCA_031256035.1 Treponema sp.
GAAAAAGTATCTGCCGCCATTGTCGGTCTTGGCCGCATCGCCTCCCTGCTTGAGGAAGATGCGTTACGTGAAAAACCATGCACCCATGCCGGGGCAATAGCCGCAAATGATGGCTGCACCCTTGCCGCCGGCTGCGACATTGACGAAGAACGCCGAAAGCTTTTCGCAGAAAAGTGGCACGTTCCCGTTTATGCAGATGCGGCGGAGATGCTAAAAAAACACACGCCGCGGATTTTGGTAATCGCCACCCATCCCGACAGCCACTACCGCTACTGCCGCCTTGCCTCAGAGTATAAAGTCCCGGTTGTTATCTGTGAAAAACCACTTGCGGACAACATCAGGGAAGCAAAAAAAATCGCACGCCTTTTGAAAAAAGGCGATCTTGCAAAACAAGGCGGCTTCACCATTGTTACAAACCACGAGCGGCGTTACTCGCAAGACTATATCCGCGCCAAAACCATTCTGGACGAAGAAAAACTTGGGAAGCTTCTTAGCGTGCGCGCTTGTCTTTACATGGGAAAAACAAGACGGCTTTTAGATATGCTCTGGCACGACGGCACCCACCTTGCGGACGCGATTATGTACCTTGCCGGTTCTAATTTGAAACACCGCAAAACACATGGCGCAAAACTCAAATCCCGCAGTGGGACAGCATGGCTCGAAGGTGAATTGAAAACGGATAAAAAAACACCGTCCATACCGGTAATGCTAGAGATCGGCGCGGAGCGGGATCACTTGGTTTTTGAAATTGAGTTTTCATGCGAAAAAGGACGGCTGCGTATCGGCAACGGCGTTTTTGAGGTTTGGGAAAGCGTCCCCTGCCCTTATGCGGAAAAGTTCCGTTCTCTGGAGAACACGGGCGAAACCTTTCAATGCCCTACCGGTTACTTTGCCAATATGCTGGAGGATGCCGCCGCCTGCGTCCGCGATCCGCAAAGGATACCCCGCTCAGGCGCAATTGACGGGCTGCGGGTTATTGAATACCTGAACTCGGTGAAAGCTTGGCGGAAATAGCTCCGGTTCAAATCCCCCGAGCCGTCAGTTACTATTATTTTCCTGTTATTGATAAATTCTATCACTGGTGAATAATTTTTTCGGGGAGGGGGGATTTGAACCCCCGACCTTCTGCTCCCAAAGCAGACGGAATAGCCGCTATCCAACCCCCCGTGTGTTTGGGTTCTAGCAATTACCAAAAAAAATCAACTTTAGCGGCAATAGGACTCGGACCTATGACCGAACGGATATGAGCCGTTTGCTCTACCAACTGAGCTATGCCGCCAAGCCGCCGCAGACGACAATCCTTTGGATTGGAGCCGAGGCGGCATTAAATACACTTCAACTCGGCACGCGACCCGCAGGGGCGCCTGCCGCCTAGATTAAAGCACCGCGTCAAGCGGTGTTAATTCACAAAATGCAAATAGGCCAGGCGCCATTAATAGCAACAAGACCTATAAAGTAAGCCCATCTTTAGATGGGCGTCAGCGCCGCTTCGAGAAACGGCTCAGGTTTTCCCACAGGGAAAACCGCCAATTCCACTCGGCACGAAACCCGCAGGGGCGCCTGCCGCCTAGATTAAAGCACCGCGTCAAGCGGTGTTAATTCACTTTGTGTAACGATACGAAATACGCTAAATAATGTCAATAGAGCCTGTTGCAAAACCGGAGTTTGCAATTTCCTCAATAGCCAGATCAGAATCTCCAGCCAAAGGACAGGGTGAAACGCGGGCCGCCGATGAATACGAAATCTTCAAGTATCCAAAACATTAAATCCAAAGGCCCTACATCCATGTCTCCATCAATGGAACCCAACAACTGTTTTCCCATGGAGTCCTTTCCGCTTACTCCGGCGTAGTACCCAAAAGCGGGTTCAAAAACAAAGCCGCCTTCTTTACCGAAGGTTATCCGCCATCCAAGTTTTGTGCCGAATTTAAAATAATCTTTTGATGCCCTTACAGAGACATCTTCCGTTCCTTTTTCACCGCCAGCCGAGACTGCAAGTTCGCCTGTAAAATCTACCGTCATATTTGCAAATCCCAGCAGACCATCCAAAAAGAATGAATCTCCGAGAGGGTAAAGCCGGGCATGGGCTTCCAATGAAAAAGAAGAAAGATTTATATTAAGAAGAGTGTCGATTTTTGCTCCATCTTGTTTGAATGAATCTCCATATCCTATACCTCCTCCCAGATAGGCAAATCTCCCGGCAACGCTGAACTGCTTAAGTAATTGCCGTTCATATTGCACCGCAATACCAAAACCGGAAGTGCTGACGCCATTCTCGCCTATCAAATCTCCTGTTGCCCCGATTAATGCACCCATAACTGTCGGCCCAAGATCAACAGTAAAAGTATTGTTCGGCTGCGCAAAAACATTTCCCGCAACAACCGCAAGAACCAATATCACAAAAAACTTCTTTTTCATTGGTGACTCCTTTTAATATCAATATACAAATATTTCCCCGGATGTCAAGATTATATCGTTTTTTCACCGGAATTTCATCCGCTTCGCAGCCAAAAGACAAACTTCCCCCTACTAGACACCTTTTCGTTTTTAATCCTACCATTGTTCCATGAAGTATCTGCTTGTAATTTTATGTTTGTGCTGTTTTTTTTCATGCTCAAGAACCCAAGAACTTTCCCTTGCGGAACTTGAGGCTCAGGGAACAGAGGGGCTTTCGGAGATTCTGGCGAAAACGGTGAGTAAGCCCTGGCGGGGCGAAGAGTTCGCGCCGGGCAGGCTTGGGGGGACATGGCGTTCGGTAGTAAAAGACGAACCTAAAAGTTTTAACCTTCTTATCGCTGAACAGGACAGCGCCACCGCCGCGATAGTGCGTTCTATGCACGATAGTCTTCTTGAATACGATATGGTACGCCGTGAATGGAAGCCGCGCGCAGCGGAGGCGCAGATCGTTGTGGACGAAAAGGCAAATACTCTCACAGTGTTTTACGCTCTGCGGGATGATCTTTACTGGAGTTATTACAATTCTGACCGGAAGGTAAAAGTAACAAGCGATGATGTTATCTTCTGGTACAACGAAATTGAAGGAGACCCCGCCTGCCTGAGTTCAGGTTTTCACAGTCAGTTTCTTACGATGCCTGACGGCAGCGAGGCTCATGTTGATATACGCAAAATTGACGAGCGCCGTTTTGCCTTTCATTTTCCGAGGATTATTGCCGACCCACTTTTGCACACTAACATGGATTTCGGGCCGAGGCACATTTACGAACCAGCGAAAAAACAGGGCGGAGCCGACGGGGTGAGGAATCTGTTCAGGGTGGACATTGATCCCAAAACAATTCCTTCAATGGGGGAATGGTTTCTTGTCGAATACACTCAAGGTCAGCGGATGGTATTTAAGCGGAATCCGAATTACTGGAGGAAGGATGCCAACGGCGCCTCACTCCCCTATCTGGAAGAAGAAATCGTAAGGATTATACCGGATGAAAATACCCAGCTTCTCCTTTTCAGAAACGGAGAAAGCGACTCGTACAGGCTGCGGCCTGAAGATATTGACGGCCTTGTAAACAGGGGGGACGGAAGCTATACGGTTTTCAATTCCGAAGGCTCCCTCAGCGCGGCTTTCTGGACGTTCAATCAGAATCCGCAGAACAAGGACAAGCCCCAGTATGAGTGGTTCACTCAAAAAGAATTCCGCCAGGCGATGTCGTGCCTGTTAAACCGCAGCAGGATTAACACTCAAGTTTACCGCGGTCTTGCGGAGCCGAAATACTCCCTGTTTCCCGAACCCAATCCTTATTACAATCCTGCGCTCAAGCTGCAATACCTCTACGACCTTAAACGTGCCGAGACTCTGCTCTCTTCTATCGGCATAAAAAAGGATTCTGCAGGGGTTATGCGCGATAATAAAAACCGCCCTGTGGAATTCGATCTTTCCATTCGATCTGAAAGTACAATAAATCAGGATACCGCTTCGATTATCAGGGATGAGCTTGCCAAGCTCGGTATTAAAGTGAATATCAGGGTTATGGATTTTCAGAAGCAGGTGGAGCAGCTTTTCTCGACCTTTGACTGGGATTCAATAATAATGGGGCTTTCGGGGTCGAACATCTTCCCCAGTCAGGGAAGCAATGTGTGGCCTTCAACGGGAAACCTTCACATGTGGAATCCAAATCAGGAAACGCCCGCCACAGACTGGGAAGCGCGCATCGACTACCTTTACAACGAAGGTAAGTTTACGATTGATCCTGTAAAGGCTCAAGGAATTTGGGATGAGTTCCAGTCAATTTTGCTGGAAGAATGCCCTCTGATTCACCTGATGCGCACGCGTGGCTTTTGGGCGATTAACAACCGCTGGGATTTTACCAATGTGTATTTTGACAATATGAACGGGGCTGAGATAAGCTATATCTGGCTGAAATAACAACACATACATTGATATTTTTTTTTCCGGTGATATAATGGCAATGAAATTAAAAACCGGACAAAGGGGTTTGTGATGAAAAGAATTGTACTGAGCGTGTTGTTGATTGCGGTAATTTGCAGCATGGGTTTTGCCCAAACTGCGGATTCTCTCCTGCACAGCGGTCTTGCGTTTTACTACAGGGGCGACTATGACTCGGCGATTGCTGATTTTACCGCCGCGCTTGCGATTAAGCCCGATAACCACGATGCCCTGTTCTGCCGTGCATCAGCGTATTACTACAAGAGCGACTTTGACCCGGCGATTGCTGATTTTACCGCCGCACTCAGGCTCAGGCCGGATAACCATGACGCTTTGCACAGCCGCGGCGCTTCGTATTTCTATAAGCAAGACTATGATCGCGCCATCACGGACTATACCGCCGCGCTCAGGCTGAGGCCGGATAATGCCGATGTCCTGATGAACCGCGGGAGTGCGTATTACAGGAAAGGTGAAGATGACTCGGCAATTGCGGACTTTAACATCGTGATCAGGGTTAGGCCGGATCATGCCGATGCCCTGTACAGCCGGGGAGCTGCGTATTACAGAAAAAGCGACTATGACCGTGCCATAGCTGATTATTCCGCCGTACTAAAAATAAAACCGGATTATGTTGAAGTCCTGTACTACCGCGGCGCTGCGTATTACAGGAAGGGAGACTATGACTCGGCGATTGCGGACTATGAAGCGGTGTTGCGGCTCAATCCGAATCATGCAGCTGCCGGACGGGATTTAGAAAGCGCACGGCAACGCCGGGCACGTTGAAAGGGTAAATAGCCGGCATATATGGGATTCCTTCCCTAAAATTGGCAAAAGTACCAAAAAAAATAGCAATAATGCCATTTAAAATGGCAATAATACCGAAATAATTGGCAATAATACCGGAAAAAATGGCATAAATACCAGTGTTTTTTCTTAAAAAAAATGTATAATCCCCCTAATGCAGTGAGCAATTAGCAGTGAAAAGTGAGCAGTTAGCAGTGAACAGTGAGGAGTGGACAGTGAGGAGTGGACATATTCTACATTGTAGGGAGGCATCAGGGGGTCTTTGCTAGACTAAAGTTTTAGTATACGGCTGTACTAAAACTTTAGTGCAGCCTTGACTATCAAAATAGACCTTCCTTAACTATCAGGATAGTCCTTCCTGATACTGGGGGGCAGTCCTTAGAGGACTGAAAGCCAGTTCCTTAGAGGATTGAAAGCCAGTATCAGTAAGGATTGAGAGGCAGTAGGGAACAGTTAGCAGTGAACAGTGAGCGATGAAATTCGAGAAATATTTTAACAAGTATAAAGGAGAATTCGTCTCCGCGTTGCGGAGCCGTTCGATTAAATTCGTTGCTTACGCAACGTAAAGAGAGGTTATTTATGAAAAAGATTGCATTAATCTTGACGGTTTTGGCTGTCGGCTTGTTTTTAACAGGCTGCACACCCAAAAAGAGCGATGCGGATGAAAAAATTGCCGCATTGGAGGCGCAGCTTGCGGCACTAAGCGCCGCCGGAAATGAGGAAAAAGCCGCCGAATTGCAGGCGGAACTGGAAACCGCGCGTGAACGCCGTGGCGGACGCAGAGAGAAAACTGAAACCGAAACGCCGGTAGCCGTAACCCCGCCGCCAACAACAGAGACAACCACCACGTCCGGTACCGGCGGAACTACCAACACGACAGGGACGACAACCACGTCCGGTACAGGCGGAACTACCAGCACAACAGGGACGACAACCACAACAGGGACTACAACAACAAGCGGGCCAACGGTAACGCCGCCGGCAGGGGATTTGAAGATGAGCGGCGGGACCTTAACATCGTACACCGGAAAAGGAACAAATATTGCACTGCCTTCGACAGTAACCGCTATTGGAGATAAGGCATTTTACAACAACCAAAGTCTGCAAAATGTTGTCATCCCTGAATCGGTAACTTCGATAGGGAAAGAGGCGTTTTTCAACAACTACGGTTTGACCAGCGTTACCATTTCCTCATCGGTAAAGACGATAGAATCTAGTGCGTTTTCCGGCTGCCGCAACCTGACAAGCATTACTATTCCTTCAACGGTAACAACGTTGGAAGAATGGGCGTTTTCCGGCTGCTCAAACCTTACAACTGTTACCTTTAGTTCGCCTTCGTCAATTACTGAAATAGGCGTAGGTACGTTTGGGTATTGCTACAACCTGAAAAGCATTACCATCCCCGCATCGGTTACTTCCATCGCTAATGGAGGTAAGTCCGTATTTGAACATTGCGATAAACTGGAAGAAGTAAAAGTAGAGGCGGGAAACAAAGTGTTTTCAAGCTCGGACGGTGTTTTGCTTGAAAATAACGGAGAGATCCTTATTTTCTGCCCTCCTGCCAAGAAAGGAGCGTATACCATACCTTCATCGGTAAAAACGGTAAGGGGATCGTTTCCCAGCGGAATTACCAGCGTTACTATCCCTACATCGGTAACAAGGATAGATGCGTTCGGCGGCGGAATGACAAGCATTACCATTCCTTCATCAGTAACTGAAGTCTATAAAAGTGTGTTTGGCGGGACTCCTCTGACAAGCGTTAACGTTAATTCAGCATACATCTCGGAAGGGATGTTTGGAAACTGCACAAAGCTTGCGAACGTTACCATCGGTTCTTCGGTAAAAACCATCGGACACAATGCGTTTAGCGGATGCTCGAGCCTTACGGCCATTGCCATTCCCGCATCAATAACTGACATAAACCTTGGCGCGTTTACAAACTGTAACGCCCTGACGGCAATCAATGTTGATGCGGGAAACTCCAAGTACAAGAGCGTGGACGGCGTTTTGTTTGATCACAGCGTTCAAACGCTTCTTTTGGTTCCAAAAAGCAAGGGAGGGAATTTTTCCATTCCTTCAACGGTTACAAAAACAGAATTTAACTGGTTTAAGGGCAGCGACAAGCTGACAGGCATTACCATTCCTTCAACATTTACAGAAATTCATGAAGGGATGTTTGAAGGCTGCTCAAGCCTCACGAGCGTTACCATACCTTCATCAGTAACAAAAATTAAGTTTGGCGCGTTCCGCTACTGTACCAGCCTGGCAACTATCAACATCCCTTCATCGGTAACTGATATAGAGGGAAACACATTTATGGGCTGCAGCAGCCTAAGGAGCGTTACGCTCCCTCAGACGCAATCTCAAATAGGGTATGGCATGTTTAGCGGGTGTAAAAGCCTTACAAGCATTGTCATCCCTGGGGCGGTAACCAAGATTGATAATTACGCTTTTGACAGTTGCTCAAGTCTCACTACCATTACCATTCCCGCATCAGTAACTTATGTAGACAATGGCGCGTTAACAGGCCTTACCGCCCTTACCAGCGTTACTTTGGGCGCTTTAGCTGACCCCGATATCATCGGCTATCAGAGCAAACAGGAGGGTGGGCATTCAATGTTTCCCGGCAGCGCCGATCTGAGAAATAAGTTTAAGGCAGAGGGACCGGGAACATATACAAGGCCGAACGTCTCCAGCAGCACATGGACAAAGAAGTAGGTAAGAGGAAGAGTTCTCGCAGAGGTACGGGAGTTTGTAGGAAAAGCCAATTATTTTCCGACATCATATTACACTCTCAGTTTTCCCTTTCCTTTTCCCTGTTATTATGCGCTATTCTTCACTGCATTGCGCCCATTCAGGCATT
>JAIRRJ010000058.1 GCA_031256035.1 Treponema sp.
GCACAGGAAAATAAGCCTTTCGATGATGCGGTAACCGCGATATTCAGCAATACCGGCATCATTGTCAGCCACTTTGATGAAAGCCGTATCGGGAAAAATATGCGCGATACCGAGCGGGACATGGCAGGGCCGTACATGGAAGAGCTTGCTAATGCCATCACAAAGGGAGAAGAGTTTACTTTTCATAATTTTATCCCCGAAATGGGTAATCTGGAAGTTTATGCTATTCCGATACAAGTCGGCACTAACCCAAACCCCTGGACTTATATTATAGGGATTCCCACAGATACCATTATGGAGCCGGTGAACGCCATGATGATCATCGCCATAATAATCTTCGCCGTTATATTTGTCATTGTAATTATTACGGCATTATACTTTTCCCGCTCCATCAGCAAGCCCATTGTCAGTGTGGGGGACACCCTCAAAGATATTTCCGAAGGCGAAGGGGATTTAACAAGGTCTATAATTGTCCACTCAAAAGACGAAATCGGCAGCCTTGCCCATTTTTTTAACCAGACTTTGGGGAAAATCAAAAGCATGGTCATTAACATCAAAAATGACGGGAGAACTCTTTTCGACATCGGAACCGAACTATCCAGCAACATGACCGAAACAGCCGCAGCGGTTAATGAGATCACCGCCAATATCCAAAGCATCAAAGGCCGTGTGATAAACCAGTCAGCCAGCGTAACCGAGACCAACGCCACAATGGAGCAGGTTGTCGCAAATATCAACAAGCTCAACAGCCAGGTAGAACGACAGGCTTCCGCCGTTTCCCAATCATCATCGGCAATAGAACAGATGCTTGCAAATATTCAGTCCGTTACCAACACCCTGATCAAAAACGCCGCCAATGTAAAAGAACTAATGGAATCCTCCGAAATGGGCAGAACCGGCTTACAGGAAGTGTCGTCTAACATTCAGGAAATCTCAAAAGAATCCGCAGGGCTTTTGGAGATAAACTCCGTAATGGAGAGTATTGCCAGCCAGACCAACCTCCTCTCCATGAACGCCGCTATTGAAGCCGCCCACGCAGGAGAATCGGGCAAAGGTTTCGCCGTTGTTGCCGGAGAAATCCGCAAACTGGCGGAAAATTCAAGCAATCAATCAAAAACTATCAGCTCGGTCTTAAAAAAGATTAAAGACTCCATCGACAAGATAAGTCGATCCACAGAAAACGTGCTGACCAGATTTGAATCAATAGACCGGGGGGTAAGAACCGTTGCCGATCAGGAAGAAAATATTCGTAACGCAATGGAAGAACAGGGTCAAGGGAGCAAGCAGGTACTTAACGCAATCAGCCAAGTAAACGAGATCACCCAACAGGTAAAAAGCGGCTCCGAAGAAATGCTTGAAGGAGCAAAGGAAGTAATAGATGAAAGCAAAAACCTTGAAAGGGTAACGCAGGAAATAACCGGCGGCATGAACGAAATGGCAGCCGGATCGGAGCAGATCAATATTGCAGTAAACCGAGTCAATGAATTATCCGGCAAAAACCGTGAAAACATTGACGCTCTGGTAAAGGAAGTTTCAAAGTTTAAGGTGGAGTAAAAGCATTGGATAGACATTTATTTCCACTTGATGACTTTGCATACAGTATATTAGTATTACACAATATACTTATAGAAAGGACTGATAACCCAATGGAAGAAAAAGCCAAAGCATTAGCGGAAATGTTAAAAATACTGGCAAATGAAAACCGCCTCTTGATACTGTGCGCTCTGGTACAGGGCGCAAAAACAGTAAATCTCATCGGCGAGTTTGTGCCAAAAATCTCCCAGTCCGCGCTTTCACAGCATTTACATTTACTAAAAACGGCAGGAATACTCGCATCGGACAAGCACGGGCTGAACGTAACCTATTCCATAGCCGACCACCGGGTAGAAGAAATCTTCACCGTACTGAAAAAGCATTATTGCGATGAACCGGAGGTAACAGGAGTTGTAAGATGAAATTTAAAAGCATCGCTTCCCGTATCATATTATCTGTTGTTCCCATTCTGGTTGTTTCGATACTTCTCTTTATTATCATTAACTTTTATTCCATGGACAAACAGATCAAAGAGCGGATTAACGATGCCATGCGGGAAAGCATGAATGTGGCAACCTATCAGATTCAACTCGAGCTGTTAAAATGCGCCGATGTGGCTATTATAGTGGCGGCTTACGCGGAAAACAGCGAAAAGGCCGCCCTTGAAAGCTCTGAATGTATAAATTTTATACAACGGGTTATCGTCCTGAGCGGCAATACCATGGCCTCGGGGCTTTGGTATGATCCTTTCACCTTCTACGATCATCAGCGTTTTTTTAATTACTATGTCTTTTTGCAAGACGGTGTTTTTTACAACGATTCGAATTATGCGGACACCGTGGAATACCCTTTACAGGAATGGTACGAGAACGGTCGTTCATCAAAAGGCCCACCGGTGTGGTCAGGGGTATATTATGATCCCCTTGCCGATGCGGACATGATCACCGCCAGCGTCCCGGTTTTCAACAAAAAAAACATATTTACCGGTGTTGCCACCGCAGACATGGACTTTAAATATATTAGAAAGATCATCGAAAATGTTTCGGTGGGTAAAACAGGAAAAGCCTGCCTCATCGGGCCTCAGGGTGAATTTATTTCTTATTTTGACGACAGCAAGAGTATTTCCGACTACATCCAGAACAGCGAAGATCCCCATCTCGCGGCGTTGGGTTCTACAATACTTCGGGAACGAGAGGGGGTTGCAGCCACGGTACTGAACGGGGCCAAAGAAACTGTGTTTTTCCAAACCATACCCGATACCCAATGGATTCTGGCGGTATTCATTGGTGATGCAGAAATATCCGCTTCCAGACTGGAATCCGTCCTCACCATGGCTATGGTGCCTCTTGTCGGCCTTATTTTGGCGGTGGTTTTTATTTTTTATGTGGCAAGTCAGCTTCGAAATGTGGCGAACAAAGTCAATAATGTAGCCGCGCTGGCCGCTTCAGGCGATCTCTCCACGCACATTGAAATTACCGAGTACGATGAGTTTGGAAAGATGGAAGCGAACCTGAACAAAATGATGGACGACATGAACGCTCTGAACGCCGAGTCCGCCCGAATGTTGCATCTGGCGCAGGAAGCGAGCATGGCAAAAAGCGAATTCCTTTCCAACATGAGCCACGAGATGCGCACCCCCATGAACGCCATTATCGGGATGACCTCAATCGGAAAAGGCGCTCATGATATTACTCGAAAGGATTACGCTTTTGGCAAAATTGAGGAAGCATCCACCCATCTATTGGGGGTCATAAACGACATCCTTGATATGTCCAAGATCGAGGCGAACAAGCTGGAACTTTCCCCGGCGGAATTCAATTTTGAAAAGATGCTCCATAAAGTGGCGGGTGTCATAAGTTTCAAAGTGGATGAAAAGAAACAGAACTTTACCGTACACATAGACAGGAATATTCCGCCGTTCTTAATCGGGGACGATCAACGCCTGTCCCAGGTAATCGCAAATTTATTGAGTAACGCGGTAAAATTTACCCCGCAGGAGGGAACCATACTAATGGAGGCTTCCATGGAAGCCTGTGATAGAGACGAAGTTTGTATCCGGGTTTTGGTGAAGGACTCAGGCATAGGCATCAGCCCCGAACAGCAGTCAAAGCTCTTTACTTCCTTTCAACAGGCGGAAAGCAGTACATCCCGTAA
>JAIRRJ010000080.1 GCA_031256035.1 Treponema sp.
TGGGCTTGTCATATCCAAACGTATTGTTGAACTTATGGGCGGCAATATATGGTTCGAATCAGAACCTGGCAAAGGAGCTAAATTTATTTTCACTGTAAAAGCCGGGCGCGGAAAAAAGAGTCCCGGTTCATTGCTTGCCCCGGGTGTCAACTGGGAAAATATACGGATCATGGTCGTCGATGACATAATCGAAACACGCGATCAATTTCAGGATTTATTCGGTCAGCTTGGAATAAGGTGTGATGCGGCAGTCGACGGACAGGACGCCTTGAACATTGTTGAACAACGTGGTGAATATGACATATATTTTATCGACTGGCGTATGCCCGTCATGGATGGTATTGAGCTGACAAGGCGAATCAAATCACGCAATGGAAGCCGCCCATCCGTGGTAACAATGATTACAGCAGCCGACTGGGAACAAATCAAGAACGAAGCGTTTGAAGCCGGCGTGGACAAATATTTATTGAAACCGCTGTTTTCATCCATGATCATTGATTGCGTGAACGAATGCCTCGGCACGGATAAAAAACAAAATGAAGACATGGCAGCCGGGCAAGGCGAGTTTAAGGGCAAGAAATTATTGGTCGCCGAAGACATTGAAATTAACCGCGAAATACTTATAGCACTCCTTGAAGATACTGGTCTGGAAATTGATGTTGCAGAGAACGGAAAAGAGGCGCTTGACATGATAATGGCAGCTCCTGATAAATATGATTTTGTATTCATGGATATGCAAATGCCGGAGATGGACGGACTAGAGGCTACGCGGCGCATCCGCACATTCGAAAAGGAATGTCATGCGAAGCATTCTCCACAATTATTGGGACGCCCGAAGAAAATTCCAATAATTGCAATGACCGCGAATGTTTTTAAGGAAGACATCGAAAGCTGCCTTGCAGCCGGAATGAACGACCACCTTGGCAAGCCGCTCGACATGAACGAAGTATTCGGAAAACTGAGAAAATATCTGTTAAAATAATTAGATGAAAATTTCTATTAATGAAGCGCTTCTTCATAATGGTTCAAGTCCAGTCCGGCAAAACCCTGCACGGCAAGATGTCGTCTAACATGAAAACACATGGCGCATTTTGAAGTGTAACCAGCATTTTGCAACGAAGTTTTCCGCGCATCATCTTCAACAAAACCGGCATCGTGAGCCAGATCAAGAAGCCCTGCTAATCCACGGTGATACAAGGCTTCAAAAACCGGGTAGTTTCCCTCGGGTATGCCATTGACCACTTCAGCTAACGGCAGGCGCAATCCGGTGCAACCGGGAGGAATGTAGAAACATTCCATGTCTACGTGAAAATGGTTTCCTGAAAGCAGATTACGGCACGGCTTCCTGTCAATTAGCGACTGCGGGTCTTTCCGTTCCACGAAATCTTCCTCAATATTGATCGCCCGTCCTCCAAAATGGATACCATAGGCACGCGCTGTTTTTAAAACATAGTCTGCTCCGATTTTTTGTTTCAATGTCACATGATCATATGTCTGCTCAGGTGAGAGCGCGGAAAGTAAAGGAAGCAATTCCTGCCTCCACAAAAAATGGCCCATCCCTGCTTTATCACAAAGCTGCGCCAGCCGTAGCGGGTAACCGTAAGGCACATACTCGGCATGGTAGGGATCGATTGATATACAGAGGGTCTCCACCCCTGCGCTCATCAGTGCGCGGAGTCTATCAATGGCGCCATCCTCATGCGCCCAGAAAGCGTTTGTCTCGATATAATCAACGTTAACTCCACCCAACAACAATTCACGAACCGCCGTCAAAAGCCCTTCAAAAATCAAGAAAAGGCTCCCCACCCCCAATATGCACCGAAGCGCAGCCTGCTTTTCGGAGCAGGGTGCAGACATTGCGAATTGTTTCCCCGCTTATATATCCCGGCCTGCGGGAAGGAGAACAGGCATAGAGGCAATGTCTGCATGCGGCAGTACATTGATAATTCACCATGATACCGCCGTGGGCTAGGGTGGTGGGGGTTAGCATTTTTCTTGTTGCACTTTTGTCATACGAATCGAGCAGACTTTGAGGATTCTATACTTTAGTTTTCGGTGGTGGTGCTGGTGATGGTGGTGCTGGTTTATGTATAATTTGCACAGCAGGCTTATTGAGGCCCTTTTGAATAACAGTTACATTTTTTCCATTAATTTGTACAGTCTGTAATGGTTGTGGCTCTTTACGATTCATCTTGATTACCTCCTGACTTACATTCATCTTTCATGAATTCCACCATTTCTACATTATTGGTATCTATCATTATCCTGTCAATAGTTTTCAGCGGGTATTTTTCGCCTTTGTTACCAATAAGCCAACTAGCGTCTTCCAAAACAAAGTGCCCTTTATCAGAATAATTGGGCCATTCCACCGGCCAACCCATTATTCGCCGTTCATCTTTTAAATCCAAAATGATGTATCTTTTTGTTTCAGAAAAAGTTCCGTACCATTCAGAAGGATAAGAAGATTGACTGGTTATTCTTAATCGGCGTAACAATTTGTGGATGATGTCGTTGTTATATAAGAAAGACCACAATATACCCATGCATACTGCAACAACAACGGAACAAATTATTTTACTCAGTTGGTTCCATTCGCCTATAACAAAATGATTTCCAACAATGTTAAAAATGATGCCAAAAGCTTCAACAAGGGCGTTTATGACAACTGTATATATCAACGCAATTATGACGGATTCAAATTCTGATTTTTTAGGAAATGATGTTAGTGAATAAAAAAGAAAAGAGGTGATAAATCCAGGAAGTAAAAAACTGAGCAGTGCTATCAATTCGGTGGTAACTATCGGCATATTAATTATTCTCCTGATTTTTCATGAAAAAATCATTTAAGGGTAATCTCATTAAAAAAGATTACCCTCAAACAACACTCAACTTTGGTTAATTCGGTTGATTTCCCGATTATACTGATCTATAGCCTGATTAACCTTGCGATTGTAGTCGCGAACCGTCTGATTATATCGGTTAATTGCCAGCTTTTGCTTGTACTGCATTTGCCGAATCAGATTTTTTGCCTGTGATGGTGAAATGTTTCTTGTCATAGTTGTCTCCTTATCCGGGAATATTTCGTGGGTCATTTCCATGGGAATTTTTTTCTTGAATAACCCCATTTTTCCCATGAATGACAAATTCAGTTTTCTGGTTACGGCTTATCTCCCTCCCCAAATCTACTGCCTCTTGTTTTGTTCTAGTATGGATACTTGCCCTACTGGAACCTCCGCTTTTGACATTCCACCCTCCCTGTGAAGCTGGAACAACATGATGCGATTTGGCCATAAAAAGCCTCCTCTTCCTGCGGCTAGTTGACAGTTGGCGAGAAACAAACAAGAATACCTATGTCCACACAATTCCGCAAGGAATTAAGTTGTTCTGGCAACAGGCTGCTCCTGTTGCCTTTTTTGAGGAACAACGTCCCCCTATAAATGTTATATTTATATTCAACATTTATATTGTTGTTATGATACCACAAACTAATAATTATGGCAAGCCTTTTTTTACCAAAATTTCGTAAAATTTTCATTGACAAAAAAGTGATTAAAAGATAACCTTTCTCTATGTTGGATTTTGAACAGTTGAGGCAAGAAATTGGTACAAACATCAAAATACAAAGAAAAAATGCTCACCATACCCAGCAGGAACTAGCAGAAAAGGTAGAAAAGACCCGTTTTTGGCTCACTGCAATTGAAACAGGCATCAATTTACCTACCATAGAGGGGTTATATCAGCTTGCGGAAGTCTTTAATTGCTCAGTTCATGATTTTTTACCAAAAGCAATCCAAAAAAAGACCATTTCTTTTACAGGTTCTGTTGAAAACGTCAGCAGTTCAAGCATAGAACAGGTTATTTTCAAGCTAGATAGGATCCAAAAATGACAAAATTTGAAGATTTACCAGAAATTAGGGCTGCTCAAAAGATAAAAAATGCTTATAACCATACAAAAAATTCCCTGCCGGTAGATATTAAGTTGATCATGAAGGACAGGAAAATCATAGTTAAAGAGACAAAACTCCCTGATGATATTTCCGGTGTTCTTGATACACGTGGTGAGCGCCCCATAGTTTTGGTTCAGAAAGAACATGATAAAAAAAGAAGACGGTTTTCTCTTGCCCATGAATTGGGGCATTATATTCTTAATTCTTCCCCTCGTGGCGTTCATCTGGACAGGCATACTTATTTTCGGAGTAACCTTTCTTCTGCTGGAACCGACATGGAAGAAAAAAAAGCTAACCGGTTTGCGGCAGAACTTTTGATGCCAAGTGATATTCTTTTGGAAATACTGCCAGATCATATTCCTGATTTAATCGATGCCAATGAAGCTGACAGCTCAAAAGCACTCAAAGAATTAGCCAAGTTATTTGATGTAAGTGTTGCTGCATTAACCATTAAAATAAGCGGTGTTTTGAAAGGGATGGGATTTTAATCACCCCTCCACCACCTTAATCTCATCCTCAGTTAAATTATACAACTTATACACCGCCGTATCAACCAACCCTGCCGCAAGCGGACAGGATTGGTTGTTTAGGTAAGGTATTTGTCTCAGGGTTCATACCTTTTTCATGCCCCAAGGGGCAGGTATGAACCCTTCGCAGACAATCAATCGCCTTCTACAATCTTAACTTCTTCTTCATCCAAATCATATAATTCATAAACAAATTTATCTATTGCTCTATCCACACCCTCAATCTGCCGGGAAATCATCGTTTTTAGCTGCTGGTTCAGCTCTGTTGCTTCTTTTTGCTTGAGTTCCAGAATTTTGTCTACAAGCGAAACAAGATGGTCGTGTTTGGTTTTATCGGCTTTTTTGGTTAAGTCAATATCAGGAATAATGAATTCTTTTAATTCATTTATTTTAAATTGTGGAAAAATATTTCTTTGTAATTTCCCAAATTTATGAATAAACCAATATGAAATTAATTTTGAATTTATTATTCCAAGAATAAATTTTAACGAAAACAAAGAATCCTCAAACATTTTAATGATCATGCTATTATTGTCATTAATGATAGTATCTTTTATAAATGTTGCGAGAATAGAATAAGGTGGTTTTGAAGGTATTTGCCTTACTAAAATTCGCTCTCCTGTAAATAATTCGTATTTTCTCGGACGGCTTAAATTATCTCCATACTTTATATATTGACCGCTCCAACCAAGTAAATACCGCTTTACATCAACACCATCAATATATTTTATCCATGTTTTATCAACTTTCTTTTTACCGTGATATACACGGTTATCTTTCATATTTTTTGTTTGTTTTGGTGTTCCTTCGCCAACAGTATATGCTTGCACTCCATTTTTTACTTCAGATATTTTCTGTAAATGAATGCTTATTTTTTCAATTTTTGATTGTAAAAATGAATACAAATCATTTTTATAATTCAAAATATAGTTATGGTTTTGTAAAATATTTTTTATATTATCATTTCCGGTTTGACTTACCAATCCATCACGTAATACAAAGAATCTTACATCATCTGTCCTAGTTTTTGAATAAGTAAGAATGGAAACATCAACATTTGCATTGAAAAATACTTTATCTTCACTGGTTACAATCTTTATGTTGCCAGTATTCTCTAAAATAAACTTTCTAAATTCAGATGAATATTCTAGTGTCAGCCAATTATTGGGAATAATAAACCCGAAATAACCTTTACTTGTTAGTATATTGTATGCTTTTTCAGAAAACAAAATATAGGTATTTAATTTAAACTGAGTATTTTTATAGTTTTCATAATAATACTTTTTTTGAATATCTATCATTAACTCTCTTGTAAACACATACGGCGGATTCCCAATCACTACATCAAAACCAACATCCTTGTTGGTTTTGATGTTTGGAGTTTGCGCAGACCTTCGGTCTGATGCAAACTCCCCAGCCTTTTCTCCAGCGGCATCCGTGCCGCCGCCATTCTTAAAAATCGCCGGAAACTCTTTCTCCCAATCAAAACAATTCACTTTGATACGGTCGTCATCGGTCAGGGCAAGATCGCCCTGGGCGTAAAAATCCGTTCCAATCAGGCTGTTGCCGCATTTGATATTGTCCTCAAGGGAGGGCAGGAGCGTCTTGTCGGAATATTTGAAGAGCTGACCTTCAGCTTCCTTGCCTTCGTTTTCCAGCAGTTTAAGATACAGAGACAGCTTGGTTACTTCCACTGCCTGACTGTCAATGTCAACGCCGTAAATCGTGGTTGTAAGGATGCGCTGCTTTTCTTCTATCGTTAGTTTGCAAGACTGAAAGCTTGCCTCCCGCAAGGAAGGCAAGCACGCTTCATAGATTTTCCCGTTCTTGAGCGCGGACTTCACGTTTTTCGGCTGTGTGTAATAATCAAGATGATAGTTCAACAAGTATTGATACGCGCCAACCAAAAAAGAACCGGAACCGCAGGCGGGATCGCAGATTTTTATTTCAGCAATCTCATCCGGCGTTTTGTTTTTCATTTTTTCGCCCACGGTATTTTGCACGATGTAATCAACGATATACTGCGGAGTGTAAAATACACCGCCTGCTTTTTTTACTTCGGGCTTTTCCTCAATAATGGCGGTGCGAGTATCCCCTTTAACTGAACGGAAACGAATTGTCTTGCCGAGAAAACGCTCATAAATGCTGCCCAGAATCTCAATAGGCAGCACGGAAAATTCGTAGGGACATTCAGGGTAATATAAATTGACAATGATGTTGGATAAAATTTTGTCATCAATGCGCACCTTGTCAATCCAGTTTACGTAAGCAAACAGTCCCGAATTGTATTTAACGTTTGCTTTGGTAAAAAGCAGCATCAATTTTTCGTAAATATCCGATGTTTTGGCAACGGTGAGCAGCAAGTTTTCATCTTCAATACCCTTGTCTTCGGCAATGCGCAAAAACACAATACGGTCGATAATTCGCTGAACCACCGTGTTAAGACTGTAAATTGAAAGTGCGGGATTGTTCTTGGCGATGTTTTTCGCAAGTTCCATACGCCATTCTTCGACAAGAGCCAGAAGTTCGGTGTCAACTTCGGAAGTGCCTTTTTTGTTTTTGTTCGCTTCAACATATTTGTCAAAACTGCCTTTCAGAATTGCATCTTTGGAAAAGGTACTGCTTATAAAATCAAAATGCTGTTCGTATTGATCAAACGTACAGTAAAAAATGCGGGCTGCGCTTGCCTTGTCATCTTTGTTTGGCTTGATGCGGGTATCGTACACAGCAAATTCCGCAAAGTTTGTCAAAATCGAAAGCGGCAGTTTGGCGGTATACGCATAACGCCGCACTTGGTATGCGGGTTCGGCAGTATCCTTAATATTGACCGCAGGCTTTTTCGCCTCAACAAAAAATTTACGCACCCCGCCGATACGAAAACTGTAATCCGGCGCTTTTTGCGAGCCGTCAATTTTCACCTTGTCTTCCCGCACCACATCGCGGTAAGTCTCGGAAAATCCTTGATTATTCGCTATGTCCCAATCAAGCAGGGTGAATAATTTATCGATAAAATCGGTTCGGGTGTTGGCTTCATCGTATTGAGTACTTTTGTACTGGGTGATGTTTGCGGAAAAGAGGGAGGCGAGAGCGTGGAGTTGGTCAATGCGAGGGTCTTGGAGCATACATGAATGGTAATTGCATACAATCTTTGCGTCAAGGCAGCAGAGGCAGCTTCCGTGCTGACTTGACAAAAATCAGCTTAACACCTAAGCCGGCTTCCACTTCTCAAGCGACTCCAGCATAAACCCGCGGATGTCCATTCCGTAAGCCGCTTCCGCGGCATTGCTGTTGAGCGCTTCTTCAACCGTTCCGCGGGCGGTAACCTGTCCGCCGCTCATGATGAGCGCCGTATCCCCGAAGTTACGCGCCATGTTAAGGTCGTGAAACACCCCGATTAAGGTTTTGTTATTTTCTTTTATCCACGATTTCAAAAAACCCAGCAGGTCTATCTGATATTTCAGATCGAGGTGGCTGGTCGGCTCGTCCAGTAAAATCACTTCGGGGTTCTGCGCAACGGTCATCGCCAGAAAAACCCGCTGCAACTGTCCGCCTGAAAGTTCGTCGATCATACGATGGCGGATGTCCCATATATCCAGCTTTTTCAGCGTTTCTTCTACAATTGCCGTGTCATCGGCGGACAAATTTTCAGAGAAACCTTCGGAGTGGGCGTACCTTCCCAAAGCTGTTGTCTGATAAATCGTGTACGGAAAAAATACACTGACACTCTGTCCAAGCAGGGCGAGTTTTTTTGCCATTTCCCTGCGGGAAAATGTAGACAAGTCGCGGCCTTCCAGCAGAACGCTGCCGCGATAATCAATGATGCGGGCTATTGATTTAAGCAGGGTGCTTTTGCCGCAGCCGTTCGGCCCCAGAATGCACAGACATTCGCCTTTGACCGCTTTTAGGTTAATGTTGCGTATAACATCATCACCGCCGTATCCGGCGCATAAGGCTTTGACTTCTATCATTGAGGTCTCCGTCTTTTGAAGTAGACCCACGCGAAAAACGGCGCGCCAATCAGCGCGGTAATCGCCCCCACCGGCAGTTCGGATGGCGATATGACGGTTCTGGCAATTAAATCGGTAACCACCATCAACGAGCCGCCCAAAATGAACGACATGGGGATAGAATAAATATGCCGCGAACCAACGATTTTCCGCGCCGCGTGAGGTGAAATAAGATCAACAAAACCGATTACCCCGCTTAAGGCGACGGCAGCTCCCGTCAGTATCGCGGAAAAAACAAGCAGCCTTTTTCGTATCGCGCCTGTTTCCACCCCGACGGATTTCGCCTGATCATCGCCAAACGCCATGATGTCCATTTCCCTTGTGTGAAAAATGATCCCCGCAGAGCCGATTATCAAAAATGGCAGGATCAGCCGCACGTATGGCCAGCCGCGCATGGCGAAACTCCCCATCTGCCAGAGCATTATGCGCTTTAGGTCGTCCGAAAAGACCGCGCTCAACGCGGTAAGCACGGCGTTTATGAAAAGCGAAAAAACCATGCCGCACAGGATTATTGTGTTATTCGACATTGATTTGTCAATGCGGGATGAAAATGCGGCTACAAGGAAAACCGCCGCAACGCCGAAAACAAAACCGGCAAGGGGCAGGGTGAATCCGCCCGCAAACGTGAGAGAAATGCCGCTTATTATCACAAGCCCGGCGCCGAGGGACGCTCCTGATGAAACGCCCAGAATGTAGGGCGAAGCGAGCGGATTGCGCAGAATGGACTGGCAGACCGCGCCAGCCATCGCGAGGCTTCCCCCTGCGAGAAACGCAAGCAGAACCCGCGGCAGGCGCAGGAGCCAGACGATGGAAACATTTTTTGGGTCTATGCCGGCTTTTAGCGGAAGGTGAAACACCTTGTGCAAAATGATGAGTACGGTGTCTGCGGGGGAGATGCCGGAACTGCCGAGCGAAGCTCCCGCGGCGATTATCAAAAGGGAAATAATCGCCCCGATAATGATGCGCGGGTAACTTCGTTGCAAAATGTGGTTTCTATTTTTCATAAATTTCCGGATAAACAGCCCGCGACATTTGCCGCAGAGCGAGGGTTATTCGGGGCGAAGGCCGCACCGAGGAATCGTTGTCTATCTGATAGACATGGTCATTGATAACGGCGTCTATGTGATTAAAACCGGGGCGGGTTTTTATTTCATTGATTGGGTTGGGAATGTAATTTACATTTGTCAGGATCACATCGGGGTTGCGGTCGATGATCGACTCCGCTCCGGGGCTGACGAGCCAGTTGTCATTTTCAAAAATGTTACGCGCACCGATAACGGAAATCATATCGTTCAAAAAACTATCCTTCCCGAATGTCATCATTTCCGGCGCAGCCGATATTTCAAAATACACGGTTTTTCTGATTTCGATAAGCTCCGCCTTTTGTGTAATGTCCGCAATCTGCTCTTTCATTGTGCGGATAACTTCTTCTCCCTTGCCGCTGACCTGCAAAAGACCGGCGATAAAGGTGATGTCGCAGTAAATGTCTTCGATACTGCGGCTCATCGAAATATACACGACGGGGATACCGGCTTCACCTAACAGGCGGAAAGGGTCTTCGCCTGAGCCTGTGGGATTGTGTCCGCTTGCAATAATTATGTCAGGCTCCAGATTGATGATAACCTCAACATCAGGATAGAAAAAATCCAGCAGGGGCAGATTTGAGGGAATACCCGCGACATTGGCGGAATGGCGGTCTATGGCGACAAGTTTATGCGTCATCTCCAAACTGGCGATGATCTCCGTATTTGACGGCGCGGTGGACACAATGCGGTTGATTTGGTTTTTAATTGTTACAGTCCTTCCCGCACGATCAACAATTTCCCTGCCTTTACCGCCGCATCCCAAGAATGTCAACAGTAATCCCGCCGTTAATAACTTCGTTATACGCAACTTAATCACCTCGCTTAATATCAAAATTTGCCCGTAACCCAAGAGTAATGGTGATGCCGGGCATGGGGTAATCGTAGAATGACTCATACGAAGTATTCAGAATATTTCGCACTATGCCGAAAGCCGTAAAATTCTCCTTGATTTTCTGGTTGACCGCCGCGTTCAGCAGAAAATATGACTTTAACGCCGTAAGGTTGGCGGTATCATGGTAACGCAGACTTTCATAATGACCCGAAATTAAAATTGAACCTGTATCCCAGCAAATATCCAGCGAACCGCCAACGGTATGTTCGGGGTTGTAAGGTATCCGCTTATCGGAAGCAAAGGTGTACCCGTAACATAGCAGATAACTCAAAAGATACTGATACGACAATGATGGGGCAATTTTTCTTATATGTCCCCAATCAACCGGAAATTCAAGCTTAAGCCTGTTTTCCAGCCCGAAGAAAATTGCCTCGCCCACATTTTCAGGCTGCCAAATACCGTTTTTAGAATACCAATGAATAGAATCTTTTGTCCACTGGGTATAAAAAACACTTTCCAGTTTCATAAATTTTGTTACGCGCCATTCCGCGCCAAGGTCTGCGCCCCAGCCGTCTTCGGGGTGAAGGTCAGGATTGCCGAAACCGCCACCCGACCAGTACAGTTCCTCAAAGTCGGGGAATTTAAAACTGCGGAAATAGTTGTTTTTCAGTGCGAGGGAATCGGTTACATTCCACAAAAGACCGAGTTTAGGTATCGCGGTTACTGTTGCCGCTCCATCACTGCCAAGTGTGCTTGAAAACGCCGCCTTGATCGAAGGCGCTATCATAAATGATTTTACCGGCTTGTATTCCGCAGTCAGGTAAACGCCGCCGTCATGCCTGTCGCGATTGCCGATTTCAGTTGAATCAAGATTGATAAAGCAGTAATCAACGCCGCTTCTCAATGTGAGTTGTTCCACGGCATACGGAGGGGAACCTTCGCCCTGCGAACCTTCGGTTCGAGGGCTCGGCGTCAGGTACCAGCTCCAGCGGTTGATTACATTCAGGCTGTGCTGGTCATGGCGGGAGATGGTGTCTACTGACGGCGCGCTTGCTGGTGCGGCATAGTCCCGCCGGTTGAAGTTCCACGAAAGCGAAACCTCCGCGGCAAGATCATCCCGAAAAGCGGGCGCGTCAAGCATGATGTTCTGACGGGCAGAAACATCCTGCTGATTGCCAAAATTACCTGAAAAGCCTGAAGTCGGAAAATTTTTATCGCCGTAATAAAAATTTGATGTTGCGAGCAATTTTGTCAGGTCAGGCAGTTCCCATACCAGAGACGCCCCCGCGCCGGTGTCCCACACTTCATTGTTGTCCTTGCGGCGGGTCTTTTCAGCATAATCCGTAAAAAGAAAATGGTTATCCGCGCGGTTGGCGAAAACGTTAGCTGTAAGTGAAAGTGCGCTGCCACCGGCAGCGATGCCGCCGTAAGCCGCAGAGAGGGAATAGTTCTGCGTATCAAGCAAATCTTCCCAATGAGGGGCTTGTGTCTCACCGCCACGCCCACGGTACTCGCCCGGCATTGCGGAAGTGTTGGTAACCGAGCCGCCGAGCCTAAGCCCCTGTTTTTGCTTTTTGACAGTAACGATGTTTATCACTCCGCCCAATGCCCCTGAAACATTGTACTTAGAATCCGAGCCGCCGTAGATAACTTCGATTCGTTCAATTGAATTAAGGTCAATCTGTTCAATGTCAAATTTCCCGTCAAGCGTGGAATTTACCGGCACGCCATCCACAAGAAAAGCGACCCGCTTTGAATCAAAACCGCGCAATGATATTCCCGCCCGGTTACCGTAAGCGCCATAGCGAACAATGTTCAAATTAAGAGTCTCTTGCAAGAGGGTTGCAAGGTCAGCAGCGCCATGGCGCTCAATTTCTTCCCTGTCGATGATCGCCATCTGCTGGCTTGTCTGCATCGTTCCCGTTACGCTGATCCCCTCTTCCTCGGAGAAGATAAATTCTTCATCTGGCAAATCCTGAGAAAAAAGAGAAAGCGGAAAAAAAAGCAACAGCAGAAAGATTAACATCATTTTGTATAAATGCCTACGATGCTCCAGTCAACATAATCGCCGGCATTATCGGGAGTAAATGCCGCTTCGGCATCGGAGTATTTTTCAAACATGGTATGTGCAAATCCTGTGTACGCATCCGCCATGTATACTGAATCGGGTTTTAGGTCTCTCCAGTACAACGCTCCGTACTTTCCCGCTTTATCGGGATTTTCGTCAAGCGAATCCCATTCCCAGTATTTTGTAAATTGAATGATCAACACGCCGTTTGCCGCTGAAAAATCGGGAGAGTTCGCTATCGTCCCCTTGTATGCGCCGATGTATTCAATACTTTTTGCCGATGTGTTGATTTTTATGGTGGTGATCCAGTCTTCATAAACATTGCTCCATGTTCCATTCAGGTTTCCGGTATCGGCATCATCCATTTGGCATCCAGCCAGACAAAACAATACAAGCAAACACACAGATAAACGGTGAAAAAGCATAGAAACTCCTTCCCCGAAAAAGACACCATTCTTGAGAATTTATTCCGTATTAGCTAACTCGGCTTTTCTCAGGCTCTTCCTCGAAGCTAAGAAAAAATGACGCTTTTATACTAAAGCGCGTACACCAAAGTCTCCTGGCTTGAGGGCAATTTTCCTGCCGGTCTTCCCGGTTTCCCAGTGACCGAATTTGGCAGCATCTTCCCTTTCACAGTTACGGGTTAGCGGGGGATTTCGCATCTTATGGATGCGGCACCCCACTTCCTTTGAAATATACATTTGCAGTTTAGTGAAGTTCAAAAGGAATGTCAAGGGATATTCTGTCCCTGCATTGCTTATTTGATTTTTTTGTGTTACCATGTTTTTATGCCGGTTAAAAAAGGTAACGTTATTGATGACTATATCGATCAATCGCCGGAAGAACACCGCAAAAAATTATTGCAGGTGCGGAAGACCATCAAAAAGCACGCGCCGGACAGCATAGAAAAAATATCATGGGGCATGCCTACATTCTGGCAGGTTGAAAATCTGATACACTTTGCGGCGATGAAAAACCACATGGGGCTGTATCCCGGCGAAGACGCCGTGATCGCATTTACAAAACGCCTGACAAAAGACGGCTATAAATTCAGCAAGGGCGCAATTCAATTTCCGTGGGCAAAACCCATGCCGTATGAATTGATAGCGGAAATCACCCAATACCGCGTTTTGCAAATAACGAAAAAGAAACCCAAAAAAGCCCCGTAGCTATTTTACAGCCTTACATTCCTTGATCACAATGGCGCGCTCGGACAGGTGGTACACCTTGCCGGACATTATCACGGTCTGACCCGGCGTAAAATCAGTGAGTTTGCCAACATCAAGGCGCGGCAGCACGCAGATAGCCTGTGACTCTTCGTTCTCACGGTCGGAAAGTATAACGCTTGGTGTCAGGTATTTGCTCATTCCCCTGGAAACCACAACGCCTCTTACCTGCACAACATTGCCCAGGTATTTCGATTCGGCTGCCTTGGGGTTATCGGCAAAAGCTTTGCGCAGTTCGCCGGGTGAAAGGACTTCCTGCTCCGTGCCAAATACAGCCGGCGCCGCCAATAGTGCAAAAATCAATACCGCCAATACTATTTTCATGCTGCCTCCTTCTGACTTTCTCTATTTTAACACATTTATGAAAGGATTACGACAAGCCCTCTTTCCGATAGTTAAACCTCAAGCCAAGCCGTTTGCGGCGATGGTTTGCCCATTGTTTTTTTAACCATAAAGTGGTATATTATACATGATGAACCGTCAAACCTGCGGTTTGCATACCGCAATTTTGAGCAAAAAGTCCCCCCTCCCTCGCTATTGACACCCACGCTCATTTTGTGATAAAATGTACTAACAATGCAAATATTGTAAATTTAGTTGCAGAGGAGGCATTTCCATGCTAACCTTAAAAGAGCAGTTCGCAGTTCGCAGTTCGCAGTTCGCAGTTCGCAGTTCGCAGTTCGCAGTTCGCAGTTCGCAGTTCGCAGTTCGCAGTTCGCAGTTCGCAGTTCGCAGTTCGCAGTTCGCAGTT
>JAIRRJ010000098.1 GCA_031256035.1 Treponema sp.
CGGACGCGCCGGTTATGATAGACAAATGGGTGTCAAAGCGGCTGACGAGAAAACCGATTAACAGGGCAAAAATGAGCGCTATTATTAACGGAACATAAAAGGGGGTGTCTCTTAAAAACTCCCCGGACAGAAGCATGTTAGCGGCAGTGGCATAAGTGCCTACCAGTGGGAAACTTTCCTGAAAGGTGATGATACCGTAATCGGTCATTGAGGTTGCGTCCGCGCCGATAATGCAAAAACTGTCCTGTAGAGCCGCCGTATTCCTGCGGATTTCAGTTATGCGGTTAAATTGATTACGGCATACGTCAAACAAATCACGCACAAAATCGGCGGTTTCATCATCGGCTAGGTCAGCAAGTATGCGGGTTTCATAATCCCCGGAGAGGAATATCTTACAAGAATTGAAAAAATGCTCCCGCATTGACAGCCATTTACCTTCGGCTGCCTCGTTGTTTTCAAATGCGGTGTTTTTATTCGCTTCCGCCTTTAGATAATAGTCCCAAGGAGATGCTCCGTCCCCATCGTCCCAATAGTAGAAAAAGCCCGAGTCGTTCATCAGGGCGATATTTTGAGCGAATATAGGTTCAATTGTGGTATGCTGTACCAGTTCTACCAGCGACATCATGCGGTAATCGTAGAAGTTTTTTCTTGGCCACTTAAGGAGCATCGTACCGTCTTGTGCGCGGGGGATACGGAGTATTTCACCGCCTTTGGCGGCGGTGTTCCCGGCAGTATTGCCGTCGTTCTTAATCAGGGTAACGGCATGATTGGAAACCTCGATTGCGGTATAGCCTAACATTTCGCTTAACGCCGCAAGCGTAAGGTGTCCGTAGTACGAACCTTGATACTTTAACAGGAGGTGTATGCGCCGGTACAGGCCGTCCCGGTCCCGGCTGGCGTTTACAAAACCCGCGCCTCTTGCCCTGCTTAGCAGTTTTGGTATGGCAGGCCAGACCCCAGCCATATCAGGAGTCTTGCGGTCGTTTTTGCCTACTACGTTTTCAAGTACGATGTGGTTTTTTAGATAATGGTCAATTTCGGTGTCTGTAACATATTCGCCTTCGCCTAACAAGTCTTGCGGGTGTATCATGGACAGAGTGAGCCAGGAACATCCTGAAAAGGCTAAGGCTTGGGCAAAGTATTCGTCCACGTCCTGAATTAAAAGAGAAACGGAATTTTCAATTTCGCCCCGGACGCTGTTGGTTAATTCGCGGAAGTCCTGCAGGTATATTTCCCGCTCGTTATTAGCTGCACGGCTTACCACAGCGGCGGCATTGTCTATCCGCGCAAAGCCGGAGGACAGGTAGCGATCTAACACCTGCGCTGCATAGGCGGGATCAAGGCGGGGCGGGCTTGGGTCAAGGTAGCTCAGGTCGAATACGATTGTCCGCACCCCCAGTTCTTTGAGCAGCACTACAATATCGCCCATTACTTCCCGTTTGAAGGGGAAGCCGCCGGCATAGTTTATTGAGTCATCGTCAAGGGTGAGTACAAAAACTTTTTCATGTTCGGTAAGCGAGGGCAGCAGGCGCAGGAACAGGTCGAAAAATTTGTTGTCCAGTGAGGTGAAGAACAGGAGTGAGGAAACTGCGCCTGCCGCCAGCGTTACGCGGATGAATTGTTTTTTGTTACTCTTATTGCCCATGAATTTACTCCAGAAGACCTCTCGCAGAGACGCAAAGCCGTAGAGGACACAGAGAGAAAGATTAGTTTTATCTTCTCTACTTCCCTTCGATCTTGGCGTCTCTCCAGCGTCTCCGCGAGAACCTCTTCGGGAAAAATTATTCCGCTGAAATATCCTCTCCTGCGGCAGCATCGCTGGCGCGGGCTGAACCGGTTGCAAGCGAGGCGCTTGAACGGCTGACCGCTCCGGTATCGGTTTCCGCTATGTTGCCGCCTACACGCACACCCCCTGATGCTCCTGCGGCAAGTTCCGCCAGTTTGCCGTTACGCGCCGCCCCAATGGTGAGGGTTTTCTCTCCATCTTTTAAAACCAGGGACGCGCCTATACCGGTGTGGATTACCGTTTCGGCACTAAGGCTGTCGCCCGCTTTTACCACCACGCGGTTTCCGCTTTTTTCCAGTTCAACCCGGCCTGTCACGGTCTGCACGGTGTAGCTTTGCGCGAAAACGGCAACAGCCGTAACGCACCCGATGATTGCAAGTAACACAATCTTCTTCATACAACTCCTCCTCAAAATTAATATCAAATAATTAACCACAAACCACACTAACCAACACGAACAGAAGAAAAGATTTCGGACAACAGGTTCGTGAGGTTCGTGGTAAAAATCCTCATTCCTAACTCCTCATTCCTCATTTGTACGCCTCAACCTGTTCCAGTCCCCGCAATGCGGCGGTGTTTTTCGGTTCACGCTGCAAAGCTTGCCGGAACCAGCGTTCCGCTATGGCGAACTGCTTTTCTGCAAGCGCAAGATTGCCCCGGTTGGTCATTGCAGGAACCAGACCCATTCCGGCGGCGCGTTCGTAAGCGGCTTTTGCTTCGGCCATGCGTCCGGCCCGGGCAAACAGAATACCCAATCTGTTTTGTCTGGCCGCCAAGGTCAGATTACCCTGCCCGCCGCCCACTCTTTGTATCAGGGGATTTATTTCCTGTGTAATATACGCTTGCATGGCGCGGCTTACGGCTTCAGTTGCCGCTGTGGTATTTGTGCGGATGACTCTGCCGCCGAGTCCGGGAAGAGGCGCAGGAGGATATACAGCCCATGCTTCTTCCACCATGACAAAATCTACAGTTGTTCCTGCCTTAAATGCTTCGTTAAACGCCGCCACTCCCTTTGCCCATGCCGTCATAAATCCCTCGTTAAAAGCGTTCATGGAAAGGGGCAGCCATACTTCATTGTTGAGGACAAGAATCTTATCTGTGCCGATAAACAAGGTTTCCGCCGCGCCCTTGTTAATGTTGAGGGATACGGCGGCTATAAATTCATCGGAACCTTTGGTTCCATCGATTTGGGCAAATGCCGCCGGAATTGCCACACATTCAAGTCCTGTCGCAAAGAGCAGGGCAAGATCGCGGTTAGAGCCTGTGCCAATTGACAGGGTTTCGGCGGGGAATTGGACAACGCTGCGCTTATGTTCTTCGTTTCCGGCGGCATACGTTTCACCTAATCTGATGCCGCTTGCACGTAAACCTTCAAGGAGCCAGATAGCGTACTGGAAGTTTGCATTGTGTCCGATGCGGCGATTGGTCCGGGCAAGGCCGGAGATGTATTTCGCGTAATCAAGAACTTCCGGTGATGTGGGGGAAATAAATGCCGCCAGAGCCGCCGGATCCCCTGTCGTAATGGTGTTGCGGTTGTGGGCCGCCACAATGATCGTGCGTACCGATTCCCGTTCCTGCCCCAAAAACCGGTAACGGATTACCACTTCGCCCAAAATGCGGCCCTTATCGGTGAAACGTAAAATTGCCGGGGAAAAATCAGCTAACAGCGGGAGTTCAACGTTACGGCCTCTTTGTATTATTGAAAGTTCAGCGCAGGGGAATTCGGATGCGGTGTAGCCGGAAGCGCGGAAGCTGACCCGTACATTGCGGATTTCGGAGTTTTCATTGTTGCGGATAACAAGATTCCCAATTGCGTTGCGCTGGTACAACTGCATAAAGGCGGGGTATACCGCATCGTACTGGTCAAGGGTTGCGGCTATGCTTTCGCTGCCGGAAGCTTTACCGGTCTGGAAGGTTAATTGAGCAGTTAGTCCGGCGTATAAACCTGAATTAAAAGTTTTACTGTCCGCTTCAAATTGCCGCCAGCCGGCACTTGCGGCAAGGGTAAAGGCGGGGGTAAAACGGAAGCCGATCTCGCCGCCGCCGCGAAAATACAATCCGGCATTACCGTTTTCGCCTTCATAAGCAGGCCGGTAAACACCTATTGCCCCGTCTATGCGGGTAAAGAGGCGGGACAGGGGGAAGAAGTACAGACCAAGACTGCCGCCGAAGGAATAGAAGGACATATTTTTAGGTTCATCGCCCTTTACTTGGTTCAGTAAAAATCCGCCCTCTATGCCCAATGTATAACCAAGACCAAGCGGGTTTGACCAGATGCTTGAAAGGTCGATTTCAAAACCCAAATCCCCGCCGCCGCCTAGACCGTAGCGGGGGTTGCCGTCCGCTGTTTCAAGGCCGCTACCCATGGGGAAAAACATATAACCCTGGGGACGGAGGGAAAAGTCCATTCCAAAACAAGGGACAGTGTGCAGTGAGCAAAGAAAAAAGAGAATAACAAACTTTATAAAGATACACCACCTCTGATTTTTATTTATTGTTCCTTACATTATCACCTGATTGGGGCGGAAAAATACGCAGAAAAAGCCTCAATCAACAAAAATTGATTGTATGCGAGGGGTACATACCCCGCCTGTTAGGGCATAATAAGGGTATGTACCCTGAGGCAAATACCTTACCAAAACAAGACCCTTTAGGGTTTTGATTGAGGTAATTCCTGATGTTTATGGTATAGTAGGGCAAGTATATGGAATTTACAGAAAAGCTGCGAATTTTGGTGGTTGAGGACGAGCCTTCCCTGCTGAAAGCAAATATCAGATTTCTGGAAGAACAAGGCTATGAGGTGAGTGCGGCGAATAATCTGGAAAGCGCAAGACATAT
>JAIRRJ010000109.1 GCA_031256035.1 Treponema sp.
AAATTTACATTCTTAACCCCAGAAACCTCCAACTTGAGGGAGAGGGGTTGGATGTGCAAGGGAGTATCGTACCCAAAAAGCGGCGGTGGTATTACCATGCTGGCGCTGAATTAGTACCAATTTTTTCTGACGAGCTAATCCACTTTAAGGATTGGAACCCGTGGAACCCTTTGCGAGGTGTCAATCCTCTTGTCTCTTTATCCCTCGAACTTGACCAAGACTACTACGCTAATAAAGCCAATTCAACATTACTCAAAAATAACGCCATTCCTCATGGCTTACTGAAAACCGATCAGACTTTGCGCCCCGAAGAAGCGGACGCAATAGAGCGGCGATGGGAGAGCAAGTATGGTCAAGTAAAAGCCGGACGGAAAATTGCGGTACTTGGCAAGGGAACCAGTTTTGAGGCTCTTTCATTCAATCCCGATGTGGTAAAACTTTTTGAACTAAAGCGGTGGAACTTATACACCATACTTGCCAAATTCGGCATACCGCCGAGGGTTGCCAATATCTCTGACAAGTCAACGGCTCTTTCCGGCAAGGATACCAAAGAGCAGCACTCGGCGTTCTGGCAATATACACTTATTCCCCTGTTACGCCAATTTGAACAAATACTTGAAACTCAACTTTTCATGCGCTTCAACCTGCAAGAGACGGGGCGGTTTGACCTGTGGGATATACCGGAACTGCAAGAGAACGAGGACGCACAAAGCCGGAGAGACATTGCGGAAATAAACGCCGGTATAAAAACGATTAACGATGTTTTGCTTGAACGGGGCAAAGAGCCTAAGCCGTGGGGCAATGTTTGGCACAAGCCGAAAAATCTAAGTTCGGCATGGGAGAAGGACGGGGAATAATGGCGGGTGGAACGCTGCTGGTCAGCCGTTTTACAAACTTGTTTCCTCAATTCAAAACGCAGCTTGAGGCGTTGGGTTTCCCCGATGTTCATGTTACCGATACGGAAAAAGACGGTTTGAATATGCTCATAAACGAATTAAAGCCGGAGTATTTTCTTATAGGAAGTAATTTTTATGACTGCGGTACGCCGTATATGATGGGGCAGTTGTTGAGCGTATTCCCGACACTTAATATCGCTGTTGTTACTACAAGCCCATTTTCAGATAACATAGCGACTTGGTTTATGTTTCACGGAATTAAAACGTATGTAAAACTAAGTGATGGCGTTAATGAATTTCAACACGCCCTGCATTGTTATCTTGACGGAAAAGAATATGTCGCCCCTGCCGTGCAAAATATTCTTGACGCATTACCTATATGGCCGACTGTGTCGCTAAAAGAAACCAAGCGGCAAAAAGAAGTTTTGTTAATGCTCTGTAACGGTTTCAAGATAAAAAGCATCGAAGATGATCTCCAAATAGGTAAAGTAACTGTTGAATACCACATTAGGGAACTGATGAAAGTATTTAATTGTCAAGGCAGAGAAGAACTGATCAAAATAGCGCATTGCCTTGAGATATTTACCAAAGAAGATTTGTGCTTTAACGATACGAAGCAAAACAAAATCAAATTGCCGGATTGGGCGGTTACGCAACAATACATAAATAAACGAAACAGGGGGCTTTTATGATTATCAGAACGAAGGGCGGGGAGTATCAGGCGGCAAGTGCTTCCGTGTTACTCGATTTTTTAGGTGTACGCAAAGAAACGGCGGGGCTGGTGAAAGTTGCGGGTGATGTGGAGTTGATTGCTTCCGTACCTTTCAAACTTTCTGCGGACGTGGAAGCGGGGCAAGGGTTTCCGTGGACGCTTTCCACTTTTGACCTTGACCGTTACGGAGAGCGGATTGATCCGCAAGGTTGGGACTTCAAGCGGTTCATGGACAACCCTGTTTTAGAGTGGGCGCATTGTTATCACATTCCGGCTATCGGAAAAATCGAGGGGCTGACCATTGATGAAAATGGAATGCATGGGTTGGTGTTCTTTAATGACAAGGCTTTTGATCCGTTCGGCTGGTCTATCGGGGAGCGGGTCAAGGCCGGTGTTATTCGTGCGGGTTCGGTGGGCTTCCGTCCGATTGAGATTGAAATACCGGACAGGGAAACCGCCAAAGACGGCACTTCTTTAATTTTCCGTAAACAGGAACTTTTGGAATTCAGCATTTGCAATGTTCCGGCAAATCCGTTTGCACTTGCTAAGAGTGCGGAAACTGCCAAAACGGAAACAACACAGGATTTTGTCCGTCCTAGTTTTTGGGGCGGCTTAATAAATTTATGAGGAGTAAATTATGAACGAACTGTTAAGGGCTATTAAACAGAAGTTAGCCGATATGAAGAAAATCGAAAACACTGGATTTTCTGATCAGGCTAAAGCGGCGGAGTATTTTCAGGATAAGGAAATACTTCTTGAAGAAATGGCAAAGGCTCTTGAAACGGTTGCTACTACTTCAACAGAACAAGTTGAACAGTTAGAAAAAACCGTTAAGAGTTTGCGGGAAGAATTGAAGGGACAGGCGGCTAACCCCAGAGAGCTTACGCAAAAAGAACTGTACTACAAATTGGGCAGGGGCATTGCGGCTGTATCACGGGGCAGTAAATCCATTCTCGCTGAATTGGGTTACACGCCGACTACTGGTACTGAAAACTGGACTAATCCAAAAGACGTAAATTGGGTTATGGGCAAGGGCTGGATTACCCAACGGGCGACGGCTGGCGATCCAATGGGCGATATGTCAACCGCTGACCATTTTCTTATTCACCCTGCTTATGAAACTGAACTGGTCGGGATTGCTGAAAAAAACAGCGTCATGATGCCGCTGGTGGACAGCGTTCCGATGACTACCGCATCGGTCATTGTTCCCATTGAGGAAGATGTGGACGTGAATTTTGAATGGCTAACACCTTACGGTGAGGAAATACCGGAAGTTGAGCAGCCCAAAATCGAAAAAGTGGAAATAAAAGCCCTGACCTGCGCCGGATATGTCCGCTTCTATGATGAATTTGAAGAGGACAGTTTTATTGACTTGGGGAAACTGTTTGTAAAAAAATTCATCGGCTCTTATGCCAAAGAATTTGACAAACAGTGCCTTGTTGCGAATAACGCACCTTTTACCGGGGCGTTGCGGACAAACAGGGCGATCAATTACACCATCAAGGGGAACACGATCAAGGATTTGACGTGGGAAGATTTTAACAATGCGGTCTACAAAGTACCCGCAGAGGAACGGAAAAACTGCTGCTGGTTTTTGCATGAAACGATTGTCAATCATGTGTGCAACCTGAAAGACGCAAACGGCAACCCGATTGTCCGCCGCCCTATGGAGAAAATGCCGGGGGTGATTGACCTGTACCCCTACCATGAGTGCCATGTGATGCCGCAATTCAGTGATATTGGGGCTAATACTCCGCTGGCGGTGTTTGTCAATCCGCAACGGATAAGCCACCGCAACCGGAAGGGCATAGAACTGAAACGGTTTGACGGAACATCAGAGAGCTTGAAATTCGGAACAAAGGCTTTGCGCTTCCGCAAGCGGGACGGTTTCGAGCTGGTCATTCCGAAAAATCACATGGTGGTTTTGAAAACAAAATCATCGTAGGCAACAGGCCGTCTGGTTTTTCAATCGGGCGGCTTTTTTTGGTCTTTGACAAATACAATGCAAGCGGCGATCCTCTTGTCATTGTTAGGGAAGGATTTCTAATTAAGGTATATAAAAAACCGCCGTCCGTGGTGCGGGTGGAACTCCGGACGGCTTGTTTTTCTATGCGGGGGCTGGTTACTGTTCGGATTAACCTGTCAAAGATTTCGGTATTACCCTTTCATACCAATTATTTATCTTCTCCAATTTATCCCATTCCTCTGGTTGTCTGATCCAATAATCGCATAGTTTTCCGGGCTTGCGTTTTTTTTTCATTGAACAACACTCCCCGCCGTAATTTGAAACCGGCTTACCTATATTGTGCAGCCCACAAGTTCTACACCATTCAAAAGTGTCTGCTATTGTCGCTCCGCCTTTCATATATTCTCCTCAAATTGAAAAAATACCCCTGCACAAGCGGGGCGTTATGTGAAACTATGCGGACAATTCCGCTTTATAGGCGGGATTGTCCTCTAAATACCTGTACCAAGTCCTTGATACTTCTTCCAATGCGTACCAAGCAAAAACATTGTAGAGGCTGGTCAAGTCATCGTACTTTCTACTGCTGCCCCATAGTGCCCTGCCTACTTCTGACGGAGTGGGCTTTTCTCCCCTGCGAAATACGCCAAAATTTTGTACCATACTGATTATGTCCGTCCCCAATTCTTCTGCGGTGCGCTCCATGTGTGATACAATGTCCTCTCGGTGTTTTTTGAAAAAGGCTATTGTTTCGTGATAATAAATGAAACCGCCAAAACCGACATTTGCTCCGTGTTCAGCGCAATTTTCAAACTCTGATGATAGCCCGATAAAATCTTCTTTTGTCCTGATCTGCGGGTGGTAGCCGAGCGCAAAAATAACGCTGTTGATTGTTCTACCGGAAAAACC
>JAIRRJ010000039.1 GCA_031256035.1 Treponema sp.
CGTAACACTAAGCCCCATGCGGCGGGCTTCCGTTGTCATCATCGCGGCAAAATCCGCCACTGTGGGGGAGAGCCTGAGCGCCGCCGCGACAGCCGCATCGTTGCCGGAAGAAACCGCAAGGCCGAGCATTATTTCGCGTAACGTTACAATCTGCCCCGGAGCGATGAACATCAGGCTTGAACGCGGCGGCTGCCTCAGCGCCCAGCTTTCTTCAGTAATAGAGACAATCTCATTAAGAGACGCATTGCCCTTTTCAATTTCGTTCATCAGAAGGTGCATAGTCATGAGCTTGGCAAGGGATGCGGGAGGTATTTCCTCATTGTGGTTTTTTGAAAAAAGCACAGTCCCTGTTTCAGCGTCAATAAGAACCGCCGCACGGGAAATAATTTCCGGCGCTTTTGCGGTGAAAGGCGCAAGCAGCGCGGGAGTATCGAAATTGAGCTGTAGCTGATTATCCTGCGTGAAGAGAACAAAAGACGCATGAACCGCAAACCAGACGAATAAAATGTATTTTTTCAAAATCCTGCCTGCCCCACTGCCCTTGGAAAGGGAATCACATCGCGTATGTTCGCCATTCCGGTAATGTACTGGATGAGCCGTTCAAATCCCAAACCAAATCCCGAATGGGGAACCGATCCGTAACGGCGGAGATCAAGATACCAGGAATAATCCTCGCTTTTCATGCCAAGTTCCCTCATGCGGGAAATGAGTTTTTCAAGATTGTCCTCACGCTGGGAGCCGCCGATGATTTCACCAAGACGGGGGACAAGCACGTCCATGGCGCGGACTGTTCTGTTATCGTCGGTTAGTTTCATATAAAAAGCTTTTATCTCTTTCGGATAACCGGTAACGATTACCGGCCCTCCGGCAACTTTTTCGGTAAGGTATTTTTCATGTTCGCTTTGAAGATCGCAGCCCCAGCGCGGAAGGAATTCAAAAAGACTCTTATTTGAAGCAGCCGCTTTTTCCAACTCTCCTATCGCATCGGTATACGTGATATGCGCAAATTTAGCGTCTGCAACCTGCCGCAGGTTTTCAATTATCCCCTTTTCGATATGCGCGTCAAAAAAGGCAAGTTCACCGGCGCATTCGTCAAGCGTAGCGTTGAAAATATATTTAAGGAAATCCTCAGCCAGCGCCATATTGTCTTCCAGTTCCGCAAAAGCAGTCTCCGGTTCCACCATCCAGAATTCCGCGAGGTGGCGAGTGGTGTTTGAATTCTCCGCCCTGAAAGTAGGCCCGAAAGTGTAAACCCGCGAGACAGCCGTGGCATAAGTTTCAGCCTCAAGCTGGCCTGAAACAGTGAGAAATGTTTTCTTTGCGAAGAAATCTTTTGTGTAATCAATACTGCCGGAGGATGCAAATTCTTTTGCGGTAATTGCGGGATCAAGGGTCGTTACCTGAAACATTGCGCCCGCACCCTCGGCATCGCCAGATGTTATAACCGGCGTGTGCAGATAGTGAAAGCCGCGCTCTTGAAAATAACGGTGGATGGCAAAGGCAATGCGGCTGCGAAGCCTTGCGACCGCGCCGAATGTGTTGGTACGCGGGCGCAGGTGGGCAATCTCCCTTAAAAATTCCATGGAGTGCCTTTTCTTTTGGAGAGGGTACGCTGATATTTCAAGACTGTTTTCCGCCGGAGCGTCTCCCAGTATCCGCAGGGAATAAGCTGACACCTCCACCGCCTGCCCCGAAGCGGGAGAAGAGATGAGCCGCCCCTTCACCGTTACCGATGCCCCCGTTCCAAGAGAGGCAAGAGCCGGTTCTGTCTGCGCATCAAGGCCTGAGCCGCGATCAAAAGTACATTGAAGGCTCGCAAAGCAGGAGCCGTCGTTCACTTCCACAAAGACAAGGTTCTTCATGTCCCTTTTGGTTCTGACCCAGCCTGAAACAGTTACTTCCTGAGACTGAGGTGTTTCGCACAGTATGTCTTTGATCAGCTTTGGCAGCATGGCTGATTATACATTGACAGCTGGTGAGTATCAATCTACTCTGAATCATGCTCACAGACGCCCATTGCCACCCCTTTGACCTTGCAAGCGAATTCCCGCAGGCGGAAGAAGAACGGCGGCGCATGGGAGTTATTGCCGCGGCAAGCGCAGCATATACGGATGAGTTTGCGCATAACGAAGAGTTGGCGCGCAGAGCCGCCCTTGACGGGGCTGCGCCATTACTGCCCTGTTTTGCAATTCATCCGCAGTGTGCGCCAATGATAATGAGGGATGAGACAAGTGCAGATGAACAATTAGAATTCCTTGAAAAGCTGGCGAGCGAGGAGCGCATTGCCGCTGTGGGGGAAACAGGCTTTGATCTTTTCAACGCCCAATTCAGAGAAACCGAGGGTGTACAGGACAGGCTTTTTGCGGCGCATCTGGAAATATGCCTGCGCCATGATCTGCCGGTTGTTCTCCATGTGCGCCGCGCCATGCACAAGGTTTTTAACGCGGCAAAAAGCCTCGCAAAGTGCAGGGCTGTCATTTTCCACTCATGGCAGGGAACTCAGGATGAAGGCGAAGCGCTCCTGCGGCGCGGCATAAACGTTTATTTTTCTTTTGGAAATGTAATCATGCTGAACCACAAGCAGGCTATGCGGTGCTGCGCCCTCTTTCCGGCTGACAGGCTGCTTACCGAGACTGACGCTCCGTATCAGCCCCGCAGGGGGCAAAGTTATTCACATTGGGCGGATTTGCCGCTTGTCATCGAAGCTGCCGCCGCACTGAGGCAGGGTGTGAAAGAACTGGAAAAACAAATTGAGGAAAACTTCCGCCGCGCCTTTATGCTGTAAGTCTTCCTGTTAATCCTTCATCCAGCGTCCTCAATCAGGTTCTTCATAATATATTCCCGGCGTTCGGGCGTATTTTTGCCCATGTAGAAATTGAGTACCTGCGGAACCGCCTTGAGGGTGTTCACTGATACCGGCACAAGGCGTATATCCTCTCCGATAAACTGGCCGAACTCTTTGGGGCTGATTTCACCTAACCCCTTGAAGCGGGTAATTTCGCTTTGAGAGCCGAGTTCGGCGGCAGCCGCGTCCCGCTCTTTTTCATTGTAACAGTAGCGGGTTTCTTTCTTTGTGCGGACGCGGAAAAGAGGCGTTTCCAGGATAAAAATACGCCCCGATGTAACAAGCTCTTCAAAGTAAGAAAGGAAGAATGTTAAAAGCAGGTTGCGGATATGGAAACCGTCAAAGTCAGCGTCTGTGGCGATAACAATCCTCGCATAACGTAGCCCTTCGACATCGTTTTCGATACCGAGCGCCATCATCATATTGAAAAGTTCTTCGTTCTTGTAAATGGATGTCCGCTTTTTGCCGTAGACGTTTTCCACCTTGCCGCGAAGGGAGAATATCGCCTGAGTCATTACATCGCGGCTTGATACGATGGAACCGGAAGCGGAATCGCCTTCCGTAACGAATATGGTAGATGCTTCCCCGTCCTTGCCGTCTTCAAGGTGGAACTTGCAGTCTTTCAGCTTGGGAATGTTAAGAGCGACTTTCTTCGCCGCTTCCCGCGCTTCTTTTTTGACGGCGTTAAGTTCCGTGCGCAGGCTTTCATTGGACACTATCTTTTGTTCAAGTTTCTTTCCCGCTTCGGGATTCTTGTGCAGCCAGTCTTCAACAGCATTGCGCGTTTCCTGCACAATCCATGTGCGGATGTCGGAGTTGCCCAGTTTGTTTTTGGTCTGGCTTTCAAAGACCGGGTTTTTAAGCTTAATGGCGACCGCGGCGGTTGTCCCTTCGCGGACATCCTCGCTGCGGTAGTCTTTCTTGAAGAAGGTTTGAATCCCTTTCAGAAAACCTTCCTTGAAAGCCGACAGGTGCGTTCCGCCGTCCGAGGTGAACTGGCCGTTTACAAACGAGAAATATTCCTCGCCGTAGTTGTTGGTGTGGGTAAAAGCGATTTCCAACTGCCCGCTGGGGGAATGTTCGCCGCGGTAGTACCCCAGGGGGTACAGGCTGTCGTCTCCTGTCTCTTCGTATAACAGATCGAAAAGGCCGCGCTTTGACACAAACTGTTTGCCGTTAAACGCCAATGTAAGCCCCGCATTAAGGTAGGCGTAATTCTGAACGCGCTTTTCGATGAATTCGGGGTTGAACTTATAGTCGGTAAAAATCTGAGGATCGGGGGTGAACTCTACCAGGGTTCCGTCTTTTATCTTTTCTTTTAACTTGCCCTTGCGCTGGTTAAGCAGCTTGCCCCTTTCAAAGACAGCTTCGGCAAACTCGCCGTTACGCACCGCCACTACCCTGAAATGAACCGAAAGCGCGTTGACCGCTTTTGTTCCAACGCCGTTAAGACCGACTGAAAACTGAAATACATCGTCATTGTACTTTGCGCCGGTGTTGATCACCGACACACATTCTACCAGTTTCCCCAATGGTATCCCGCGCCCGAAGTCGCGCACCTTTACCGTGGCAGCCCCGGCCTTCGCAATATCCTTTACGGACACTTCGATATGTTTACCGTTGCCCATGATGAATTCGTCAACGCCGTTGTCAATTACTTCTTTTAACAGAACATATATTCCGTCATCGGGATTGGAGCCGTCTCCAAGCCGCCCGATATACATCCCCGTCCTTAACCGTATGTGTTCAAGCGAAGAAAGCGTCTTTATTTTTGATTCATCGTAGACCGGCGTCTTGCCGTTTCCGGCAGGTTTCGCTTTAACCTTCGCTGCCTGTTTTTTCACGGCTGTTTTCTTTGCCGGTTTTTTAACTGCCATTCCCCCCCCTGTAGCTCTTGCAATACTTCATTACAAAAGTTTTTGCAATTCTTCTATACGCACCTGCGCATCTTTTATATTGTTCTCAAGATCGATAATCGCCCTTTCATGTTCGGCAATCCGGTCTTTTTTATCATCTATCGAGCGGCGGTATTTGTCGATTTTCGCTCTTTCTTCGTCAATGGCAATTGACGCCCTCAGCTTGCCGATAGCGGCGTCATCGTCCAGAATCGACTGATTGAGCCGGACAGCCCTGCCGATAACCTCCCCGTCTTCGGCGGAGACAAAGGTGTCGATAAAATACTTGCGTTCGGGCGTAACGCCTGCATCCTGTATTCCCGCAACCTGTGCGCCGAAATTCATGTACAGAGCACGGAGTTCTTCCCGTACATGGGCTATGTGGTGTTTGATGTTTTGAATCTGTTTCTGGGGACTGCCGTCCACGCCGTAACCCGCTGAAATGACTCGTTTTTCATCGCGCAATACGGAAAGCTCATTCAAAAGCGAGCGGGAAACATTGCGCAGCTTTTCGATTTCGGCGCACAGCGAATCCGCTTCCCCGCCGCCGGTCATGCTCTGATTGCGGCTGATGAACTTCTCGCCGATACTCCTCAAAAGCTGGTCGCGGTTTTCATGCGCCTTGGTAAGAAAAGAACGAAGCACCAGCCCCTGGGCGCTTTTGCCAATCCATGAGAAGACATTCCCGCCTTCCTTGTTTTCCAGCTCGCCGATGCGGCTTTCAAGGGATTCCACCTTTGCCGTTAAAACATCAGCCTGTTCCCGGAAAACGGCTGTAAAATCGTCAAACTCATGATTTTCAAGCAGAACCTTGCCCAATTTGCCGTAAAGGTGAGCCAGCTCCTTTGCCTTTTCTTTTTCTTCATGTTCCTTTTTTTCGATTGATTCCTCAATTTCCTTAAACCTTCGGTTTTGCTCCTCAATCGCAAAAATAGAAGAATTGGAACTGGCTATATCCCTTTGAAACCTTTTATATTGGTTTACATCCTCAAAATCGACCGCCATATCGCCGATGCGGTTATACAAATGTTCGCCGAAATTATCCAGCAAAGTGTCAAGAGAAGCCCGGTTTTCCCGTTTAAGCCTTTCAAGTTCTTCGATTCGCCTTTTTCTGTCATCCATAGGTATATAATAAAGGGAATTAACACAGCAGGGCAAGCCCTACACTTGCCCCGCAATAGCAGTCATAAATGTATGCCTAAGGATATTTCTTGGGGTCCCGTCAGGGGAAAAAGCGCCGCGCGGGGGCGGCACTTTCCCCCCTGACACCCCTCAAGTATTTTATTCTGGCAT
>JAIRRJ010000046.1 GCA_031256035.1 Treponema sp.
CATAAAGGCAAGTGTAAATTTCATCGCGTCCGCGCCGAATTCATCTACCAGCTCAAGAGGATCAAGCCCGTTGCCAAGAGACTTGCTCATTTTGCGCCCCTGCTTGTCCCGCACAAGGCCGTGAATGTAAATGTCGCGGAACGGAGCCTTGCCCGTAAACTCAAGGCCAGCCATGATCATTCTTGCAACCCAGAAAAAGATTATGTCATAGCCGGTTACAAGTGCGGTTGTTGGGTAGTAAGAGGCAAGGTCTTGAGTTTGTTCGGGCCAGCCCAATGTGCTAAACGGCCAAAGCCAGCTTGAAAACCATGTGTCAAGCACGTCCGGGTCCTGCTCACGACTGCCGCTGCATGAAGGGCAGGCAGTTATATCGTTACGCGAAACTGTCAATTTACCGCAGGCTGTGCATGTCCATGCTGGAATACGATGCCCCCACCATAATTGGCGGCTAACGCACCAGTCCCTGATATTTTCCATCCAGTGTTTGTAGGTATTTTCCCATTTTCTGGGGTAGAAGATAATTTCCCCCTTCTGCCAGCAGGCAAGGGCTTTTTCCGCAAGGGGCTTCATTCTTACAAACCACTGTTCGGAAAGGAAAGGCTCGATGATCGTGTGGCAGCGGTAACAATGCCCAACTGAATGTTTTATGGGTTCTTCTTTTACAAACCAGTCTCCGGCTTTTAAGTCTTCAAGCACGGCGGCGCGCGCTTTCAGTACCGTAAGCCCGCGGTATTTTTCAGGAACTTCGCCGTTCAACGTTCCATCGGGATTGAGGATGTTGATGACAGGCAGATTGTGCCGCTTCGCCACTTCCCAGTCATTGGGATCGTGCGCTGGAGTGATCTTTACAGCGCCTGTGCCGAAAGTTTTAGCAACGTATGTGTCGAAGACCACGGGAATGTCCCGCTCTGTAAGGGGCAGGCGCATGGTTTTGCCCTTCAGAGCGGCATAGCGCTCGTCTTCGGGATGAAAGGCGACCGCAGTGTCGCCTAACATGGTTTCCGGGCGGGTTGTGGCAATCTCGATATATTTGTCTTTTTCGCCTGTCAGGAAGTAGCGCAGGTGGTACATCTTTCCGTCAGTGTCTTCATGCTCCACTTCGTCGTCCGCAATGGCGGTGCCGCAGGAAGTACACCAGTTTACAAGATAATTCCCCTTGTACAGCAAATCCCGCTCGTAAAGGGTAACAAAAACTTCACGCACCGCGCGGGAGAGGCCTTCGTCCATTGTAAAACGCTCGCGCTTCCAGTCAACGCTTGCCCCTATTTTTTCAAGTTGTTTTGTGATTATGGCGTGATGCTCGTGTTTTACCTTCCATGTCTCTTCCAGGAACTTTTCCCGCCCCAGATCGCGGCGGCTTTTGCCCTGTTCCTTCAGCCTGCGTTCAACTACATTCTGGGTGGCAATCCCGGCATGATCGGTGCCCGGTACCCACATGGTCGGTACGCCCCGCATACGGTGGTATCGCACGATAATGTCCTGCAGGCTGTTGTTTAGGCCATGCCCAAGGTGCAAAACCCCGGTAACATTGGGGGGCGGAATGACTACGACAAAGGGGCGCTCGCTGGAATTGGCCGTCTCCGGGCTGAAAGCGCCGGAATCTTTCCAAAGGGCATAGATACGGTCTTCAAAAGTTTTGGGGTCATAAGCTTTGGCAAGTTCAATAGCCTTCATCGCAGTATTAATATACTTATTTATGGGAAAGTATTCAACTATTCTGAATCTTTATCCAGTATTAAAAGACGGCTTCCCCAAGCGGGACATCGATGCTGGTCTGCAAATAAGCCTGGCAATGGGCAATGATAACCAGCCGCGATTGAAGGAATGTAAAGTAGGCGCGAAAGCCGTTTGCTATTTTCAACATACCCACTGTACTAATTATCTTCATGAAACACTATGTTTTCAATTAATTTAAAAGTACGGGCGTATTCTATTTTGTTTGTTTTTTATTTGATAAACATGATATTTCATTATCTAACCATGTCTCAATATATCTGCTGATGTTTAGTATTAGATTCATTCAGCATTTCTTTTTCCAAATCACAATGATTCTTTAGCGAACCGTCAAATAAAATATGTTCTATATTTACACCTAAGTTTTCAACCAATGTTTTTGAAACGTTGAATTGGGGAGTATGTTTACTATATGGCACAGAACGGACATCAGCAACAGCATTAATTTTGTATTTATGCAATATTGCTATGAATTCATCAATGGCATGAATTGAAGAACCAATGGTAAACAAACTCCCCATACTTAACTTTCACTCATTTTGCAATTATGGGATACCATAATTCAATACTCCCATATTCTTCCGTACCGCCATAAATCTCAAAGTTTGCGCTGTCAGCTCTTTCGTATTTTGCGGTTGGAAGCCATTCACCGTAAAATCTTTTTTGCATGGTGGTTAAAATTTTGAAAAATTCATCACCCCATTTGAACTTATCAGATGAAAACACCACATAAGTTTGCGCCGGAATATGAATGACTTTGATTGGCAGTTTTCAACCGCTGATGCACGTATCAAACTTAAAAGGCTTTATCCTGTTATGTTGTAATGTATTAGTTGTTACAGAATAGTACGGGCTATTTCATGACACTACTATTCTGTACTCACAATTACAATAGCCTAACGATAAAGAAAGGGTGTCTCATGCCACTCTTCCCTCCATTCACCCCCCCCATACATCACTTGGTACTGATAATAATGCTTTTTGCCTTCTATTAGGACAAAGTATATAGAAATAGTAAACCTGCCTTCCCATTTCATTATCATTTCATTATCAACAAGAAAGTCATTGTTAAAAAAGTCAGCAAGTTTTGTGGCTAATTCAGTGAGTGTTTCACGGTTGTAGCGGGTTGGTTTCACGTATAATCCTATAGAAATACTAGGAATAGCGCTTCCCAAGGAATACCCAATACCATAAGGACTAATTTCCGAGCGGCGAAGGTCTAGCACATCGGTATATTTTCCAAGTTCGGTACGAATCGCTTTACGGTGCTTGCTGCTTATTTGATAGTTTTCATGCATCTCCTTGCAGGAACCGAAAGTCAGCATCACAGCAAAAAATACCAGCGTAATTCTAGTCAGTTTCATAATCAATTATGAATATACCTGAGATTGGGGATTTCAGCAAGGAAATTACTCAACCTTAAACTTTGAAACTTCCTTCACCAGAGCGTCGATGTTGCGGCGGTTTGTGCCGCAAAGTTCGTTGACGCGGTTAACGGCGGCGTTGATTTGGTTTGCGCCGGCAGCCATCTCGTTCATGCCGCCGGTTATCTCCTGTGTAACCCGCTCAAGGTTTTTGCTCTCCTGGATCACTTCTTTTGATCCGTCCAGCATTTTTTCTGACTCGTCTTTCACCTGATGGGTTGACTCGTTCACCTCGCTTATTGCCTGCAATATCTGCTTGGAACCCTGACCCTGTTCTTCCATGGCGTTGCGGATGTTTCCTTCCTGATCGGCTACAGTTTTCACACCGCCGTCTATCGCCTCAAACTTCTGCAGCACGTTGTCGGTGGAATGGGTTATCTTGTCAATGGAAGCTTTTATTTTCTTCAAAACCGCGCTGATCGTCTTGGACTGTTCGCCGGAATTTTCAGCCAGTTTGCGTATCTCGTCAGCTACCACGGCGAAACCCTTGCCCGCCTCGCCGGCGTGCGCCGCTTCGATAGCGGCGTTCATGCTCAATAAATTTGTCTGGCTGGCGATATTTTCCATCACGGAGTTAATCTCTAAAAGCCCTTCGGATTCGTTTGCAATTTCCTGTATGTCAGCGGCAACTTCCTGCAAGCCGGTGTGCCCGACTTCGGAGGCTTCCATCAGCTCCTTCACATTTCGGGCGTTTTTGACCAAGGTGTCGGTTACTGACTGGATGTTGGCAAGCATTTCCTCGATTGCGGATGAAGACTGCGTTACGCTTAACGCCTGGCGCTCTACATGGCTGTTGAGTCTGCTTATGTTTACGGTGATCTGCTCCATGGTCGCATTTGTCTCGGTAACGGAAGCGCTTTGGCCGATCACCCTGCCTTTGATGCTCTGGACATTGGCGGTGATCTCGTTGACAGCCGAAGCGGTCTGATCCATGTTGCCGGCAAGCTCATTGCCTATGCCGGAAAGGGAAACGACTTCACCCTTTATGTTAACGATCAGGCTTTTGATTTTCCCCAGCGTCAGATTGAAATAATGGGACAGATCGGTTAACTCATCGTTCCCCTTTTCCGGGATGGTTCTGGTCAGGTCTCCCTCGCCTTCGGATATATCTTTCAGGTTCTCCGCTACTTTGATAATCGGTTTCGTTATTGACCGCGAGAGAAAGACAGCCGCGCAAACCACTACGGCAAAAATAATGGCGCTGATGATGATGGTTATGTATATCATGTCATACACTTGGACCATAACTGTTTTTTTCAAAACGCCTACCGCATAAGCCCACGGGGTTTTAGTTCCACCGGGCCTTATGGGAATGGAATAAAGTTCCAAATCCACGTTTAATGCCGCTATATGATTTTTAAAATTGAACACTTTGCCTTCTTTTATGGCGCTTACAAAAGTGTTCATATACGAACCCGCCATGTCCTGTTCGGTCTGCTGCATATTTTTCCCGATACGGCTTGGGTCAAAATGGGAGACTATGGTGCCGTTGTTGCTGAATAGCGCGGTTACCGCGTCATCATACGGTTTGTTTGTTTGCGCTATTTTGTTAATTGTTTCCAGGTAAATGTCAACGCCTACCGCCCCTACAATTTTATTGTCATGGCGGATGGGAGTGGCAATGGTGGTGATAACCACTTCCCTGGTGCCCACAGTATCCGTGTACGGATCAAAAAGCGTCGTGAAGTTATTTTGTATGGTCAGGCGGTAATAATCGATGCCGGGGTCGTCATAATCATCGAGTATCTCCAGCATGATCGCGGCTCCATCCCAGGTATAATAGGGGGCAAAGCGCCCCGCGGCGTTGGTTCCGTGACTTCCCAGATGCGCTTGATCGTTGCCTTCCAGAACATCCGGTTCCCAGACGCACCACATACCTACAATTTCTTCGTTACCCTTTACCACGCTCTCAAGTATGACGCCAAGCATGTTCCGCCGGTTTTCCGGCATTATGGACGGATACTGTTCCATAGCTTTTGCGATTGTTTCTACGGTAAACCAGTAATTTTCAAGATGAGACGCTAACTCAGCGGCGGATTCTTCCGCCATAGTGATGGTGTAACGCTCCGCGAGGTCGCTGATATTGTACCTTGCCCGTACAAGCAGGGTAACGCCGACTGTGCCAGCGCTAAACAAATTAAGCGCGATCATGAGCAGGGTGAGCCTGAAACCTATTTTCATTTTATTAATGTAAGTCAGGGAAAATGCACATTAAATACCCGGAAATAAAAAGAGTAAATCACAAGATACACCCCCGTGAATCAGGGAGCAGTGAACAGTTATCAGTGGTCAGTTATCAGTGAATAGTGAGGAAGTATCAACATTTGCGGACACCAACACTGCTCACTGCTAACTATTCACTGCTCCCTGCTACGGCAAATACCAATACACCGCGAGCCTCGTTTCGTCTGCGGGGTCCTGGATTGCCCAGTAGACTCTGCCGTTGGAGGGGTTGTAGCGCAATGCGTCGTTTCTGCTCAGTCGGGTGCCGGGAAGTTCTTTGGCGGGCGTTAAGATTTTGCCGGTTCTGTCAATGACGGCGGCATGTGTTGATTTGTAGCCGTTTGCGCCTGCGCTCCATTGTTCCCACAAGAGGAGAAAGCGGTCGGCACCCTGTCCCAGCGCGGCGATTTTGGGGTTTGCGGCGTTCTGCGTTTCTTTATTGGTATAGTTGGTTATATATACGGGTGCGCTGACGGCGGTCATTGCATCGTTAATGGTTACAATAAAGAGGTTGCGCGAACCGTTGTGTACGGCAGCGGCGGCAGTGGTGGTGTTTTCGTATGTTCCGGTAAAGATGAAGCCGTCATCTCTTCCAGAGCTGTTCGATGTCTGCGCCACCCCCCCCATTTGCGCGAAGGTGTATTGATAGGTCACATCGCTTACGCTGTCTACTCCGCCCCCTTTGAACCCGAACGCGTTTACGCGTCTGGCGGCGGCGTTGTTTAGAAATTTCGCGAAGGTAAAGGCTCTTGTCGGGTCCGCGTTTCCGTGATCCGCGAATACAAAGCCGTTATCAACCGGGAGTATAAATTGATTGAGCGAATTGCTGACAAAAGGAATTAGCCCGCCGCGCGCAAATGTGTTTCTGTCCAGCACAAAGCCATAAGATGCCTGATGATTTATACCGTCGTCCATCAAAAACATTGCTCTGCCAAAATAGGCGGCGATCATATTGCCGGATACTTCCAACCTGCACGCGCCGGCGTCAAAGGGTCTTTTTATTCCGAAACCATTATCCGGCTTTGCCTTTAACCGGTACGTGTTGGTCTTGTTGCCGGAACTGTTGTACTTTACCAGCGCCATGTTTTCGGTGTTGTGCGCGGCTTCGTCTTCCCCCTCAACCTCCATCGCGTAAAAGAAATAATAATTGCCTTCGCGGTCTTTTGTAAAAGCGCCCAGAGTGCCCAGCTCGTCCGCAAAGCGCATGGTTTTGATAAGCCGCAAATCGGCGGTGTATTCATAGACGTAGGCAAAGTGGTAACCTCTGGCGCACACGCTTACGGAGCCGTCCGCGTTGACGCAGGTCATAACGCCTGAGAGAAAGGAGCCTGTACCAAGCCCCAAACTGTCGTAAGAAACGCCCAACATGACGTGGTCGATGTTCTGATACGCAAGGGCAAGACCCTCGGCAAGCGTAAGCGGGGCTGCTGCGGCAGGGGCGGCGCGCGCGCCCGTAACCGGGTGCGACCAGCTTATGGTGTAGGGATCGCTGCGCGTATACGTTCCCGCAACCCTGCCGCCTCCGTTGTACACTGTAGTAAAGACGCCGTCTCCGGTTACGGTTCCTCCCAGCTTTACATTTGCGCCGATGGTAATGCTGGTTAGCGGGTTTCCGCTAAACGCGTCGTCCCCAATGGTGGTAACTCTGTTGCCAATGGTAACGGCGGTAAGTTGGTTGTTTTTAAACGCACTTCTCCCAATGGAAGCAACGCTTGAAGGTATGGTAACGCTCGTCAGTTGGTTGCCGCTAAACGCACTGCTCTCGATGGAGGTAACGCTTGAGGGTATGGTAACGGCGGTCAGTTTCTTATTGTAAAACGCCATTCTTCCAATGACGGTAACGGGTTTGTTGTTTATCTTCTCCGGTATTGCGACACTGCCGCCGGTTTTTTTATAGCCGGTTATGATTATGACTGTGGCGGTTTCGCGGTAGGAGAAATCGGTGGCGGGGTTTGGCGTCTGGGCGAAGGCGGTCAATGGCAGTAAGATTAATGTCATGCACATGGCAACCCGAATGATTGATTTGTTCATTTTCATACTTAACTCCTAAAACGTTTATTCGATAAAAAACTATCCCCATTTTTCTTAATTCTTGCAAATTTCCCTGTTTCATGCTATAGCTCTCTCCATGATACAGCGCCGCGAAGGTTCCTCTCTTATATCATACATACCGCTAATAGTGCAATGTCTCTGTTGTAATCATTTTACTGTCAACTGCTGACAGCTTTTAGCTCGCACCCTTCGGGTTCGCGGCATTTACTCGCAAAAGACCTCACGCAGAGACGCAAAGTTCGCAAAGGGCACGAAGGGATTCGTTGGCTCTTCAAGATTCCAACGCAGCTTTATTTTGCTGGAAATTCAATGCAGGTTGCTCTGGAATCTTGTTGTAAGGCTTTATTTCCTACCAAGGTGCCCACACTTGAAATTTTCCCTTGTCTACAACCGGAAAGAATTCAGATACCACGTTCCCGGTTACTGTGCCGTCAACTCTTTCAATTTCCAGCGTAACCGTAACGGTAAGTGAGTCTTCCTTGAAATAGAATCCTTTGTCTGTTTGAAAAACACCGTAAAAATGTCTAATTTCATCAGTTTCTTCATAATGAGAGCGTCTATCCCACACTCCAAGAAACTTATGATCATATACTTTCTTAAAATCTACCGTTTTCGGCAGTCCTCTGTTTGCCAAATCAGAAAAATCATCACCGCCTTGTGGTGTTACACTAATCTGTTTTATGGTAAATGAAATATGCTCATCCGGTTTTCCTGTAACAGTCATAAAAATCCAATACGGGTTACTTGATTCTCCGCCAAATCCACCTGTTTGATTTCCTGCTCGTATCCAAGTATCGCACAAGGCGCCGCCTACATAGTATTCTTGGACTATTGCCGTATCTCTTCTTCCATCATCCGTTCTTTTACCTCTCATAAATTGCACTTCATCTTCAAATGTCCAGAGAGGATAAGCATTATGACTTGGCATCTCAAGATTTTTATAATAAACTCTATAATACGGCTTATAAACAAGGCAGGAAGAACACGCCATCATGATCATAGCTAGCGTCATCATTCGCACTTCAATTCCCCCATCGGTAATACGTAAGCATATCGATAAAAAAGTGCCCAGCCTCCCACTTAGCATGGCTTTTTGCCTGTCTCATTATAACATACCCTTCGTAACTTGGCGGGCTTTGCGTGAACCTCTTCTATCCCGCCCTTAACTCCCACCCAAACTCACCCTATACCGGCCCTCAATACCAGCCATATCGCGGTTCAAAGACAAGCCTATATTGACTTTACACTCCATCATAGAGTGAATATACACTCTAGCGTAGAGTTGAAATACACTCTAGCATAGAGTTGAAATACACTCTATACTGGAGTGAGAACATAATATAGGGCGTACTTGGCTGTAGTTCAAGCCAAGGCGCGAAAGGAGATACTGTGTCTATTACAAACCCTGTCGAGCCTGTGCTGCACAAGGTGCGCGTGCGCTTAAGCCCCAGCAATCTGCCGAGGGACAAGGGCGCCTTCATAGCCCGCACAAACAGCGAAAAGATGATAACCGTGGATGATGTCTGTATGTCCCTGAAAGCCAGAGGCGGCTTTGAGGGCAATTACAATATGCTGATTCATAACGTCCGCGAGTTTTTGGGAGAGATGGCTTACCTGCTTGCAGACGGCTATGCGGTAAATATGGAATTCTTTTCGATACACCCAAGGGCGGGCGGCCTTTTCCGGAATAAGCATGAGTCCGCGGCGGGGCGCAAGGTAAAGTTCAGCTTTGTACCCAGAGAGCCGATGCAGCGCCTTGGCGAGGCTATCACCATCGGCGTGGTTGATTCGTCTGTAACACGCGCCGTTATTAACCGCTTTGTAGACGTTGGCTCAGGCGCGGAGAATGTTACGCTCGAACCGGGCAGCCTTTTTGCGCTTCACGGCTATAAGATCAAAGTGAAAGGGGACAATCCAAAATGCGGAGTTTACTTTGTATCAACACATGACAACAAAAGTTATAAAGTAAAACGCGTTTATGCAACAAATACCTGCTCCAGAATAGTGAGCGTTGTCCCGCCCCTTCCTCCTGGAGAATACCGCATAGTGATAAAAACCCAGTTCACTATCGGCGGCAAAGATTTGAAAAGCCCGCGAACCATCGAAAGCGGCTTTACGTTAAGGTGTTTGGGCTGACATAAGCACTGTACTTCCTGCCATCGTTTTGCTATGCTGGAAGCAATGCAAACAATGATGATGTCCGCTTCCGAAAGAAAAGATGTAATGGCTTCAATGAGTGAAAACTTTGATAAACAGGATGAGCCAAAACTCGGCATATTCTGGTATAGCGAAAAAAATGATGAGCTTTTTGGAGTTACTTCTTCTTATGCAAACGAACTTCCTTTCGACTCAAACGGAAGAAAAACCGTAGGAACTCTTCACAAGACCTGGTGGAAGAAACAGCAGGAAAGGGCGAAAGCAAAGGGCGCCCCGCTTGGGGTTTTTGCAAATGACTATACCTTGCTTCCAAGAGGAAGGGTCTTTCAGGTAAAAGACGGTCATTTTGAGTTAATGTGCGGAAGCTGGATAAATGAACACATTGTCGAACTCGTAAAGGATGAATTTAATCTTCAAGATGTTCCATTGGAAGTAAAAATAGATGATCATTGGGAGATAGGACATGGATGGAGTGAGGAATATCTTTAAGGAATGTAGTATGTATTACAATAATTTTAAGCGGAAACTGTAAGTCCAAGACCAAGGGCATTTGAAACTTTTATGAATGTAAGCATATTGCAATTGACTCCATTTTCAATTTTAGATAACTGTTGCTGAGTAACCCTGCTTTTTTCAGCAAGTTCTTTTTGAGTAAGACCACGCTTTTCACGGGCTTCCGTTATTGCATAACTTAACTCAAGCAAACGTTTTTCTTCTTCAAATGCCCTCTTGAATTCCGGATTCTTCATTTCTTCAGCCAGATGTTCTTTATAATTCATAATATATGATACATCAAAAACGATGTATTGTCAAGTTGCTTTTTTTGACCGCTGGTAAAAACTACGGAACGCCTATTTTCTGACAGTACGGGTTTTTTCGTCAGTTTGGTTATTTTTTACCACAACAACCGGACTGAATTCAAAAACAATATCCCCGGTTTCAGAGCCGTCAACCCCGTGAATTTCCAGCGTAACAGTAACCGTTACAGGCTTTTCATTGTCATTTGACCACACACGGTATTCAGTAAAAGCAAATATATGCTCTGTACAATAACTTCCACTGATTGTATATTTATTTAATTTCGATACAAATATGTTCTTATGAGACTTGCTCTCAAGAATAACCGTTACCGGCAATCCGGTGTTTGCCAGATTTGAAAGCCCATCCCCAAGCTCTGCGTTTTCCAAATTTGAAAGATACTCTCCGCCATCTGTTTTGATATTTATACTCTTCACCGTAAATGACGTATGGTAATCAGGTAATCCCCTTACTTCCAGAACGATAGAAAAAGGAGGATATACATGGTCAACATTAGTTTGCGATCTGATTATGCTAATACCTATTAATGCGCCATACAATACTGCGTTTTCTGCTCTTCTTATCTTATCTACATTTACACCCGCTTTTGAATACATCTTTCTTTCATAATCAGACCAATTATAGCCCAGCGCCTTCTCGTCCGATAAAGACTCTCCGTTATAACGAATTTTAGCTACCGGCCCCCAAAATACACAGGAAGAACACAGTATCATGGCTATGAAAGCGAGTATCATTATACGCATTCTAACCAATCCATGTATGCCAATTAATTTTTCTTTCAACGGGGTTAAATTCAAAAACAACATCCACGGTTTCAGAACCGTCAACCCGGTGGATTTCCAGCGTAACGGTAACTGTAACCTGCTCTGGTTTGAAATAAAATATATTACTTATCCTATAACTACCAACACAATATGACTTGCCGACAACAGGAACTAATACACTATGTTTAACAGTAAAAGCATTCTCCTCCATAACCACCGTTACCGGCAATTCGGTGTTTGCCAAATTTGAAAAACCCTCTCCGCCATGCGTTTTTATGTCAATGCGCTTTACCGTAAATGACGTATGGTAATCAAGCAATCCTCTAACGCCTATGTAGATGCCATAAGGGGGAAAATAATTATTACCCAAATCGTGTATACGAATATTAACCAATGCACCATGCAATACTACAGTTCCTTCTTCTCTTTCCTTATCTACATCAATGCCTACTTCTAAATACCCCTCCCTTTCGTGATCTGACCAATGATAACTCAACGACTTTTCATCCGGTATATACTTTCTTTCACCATAGGCAAAACTAACACGAGTTTCCGGATAGAAATATACACAGGAAGAACACAGTAGTATGCTTGTTAGTGCGAGCGTCATTATGCGCATTTTAATTCCCATAGTATGGAGCAAATATAGCATGAAAAGCCGCAAAGGGCAAGGAGTGGAAAGTATGGTATACAAACCACTGGAAAAAGCCCTCTATTTATGGCATAGTTGGAACATCCCAAGGAGAGCGGCGTGTATAAACCGGTTGATGCAAAAGTTAATTTTCCCAAGCAGGAAGAAGAAGTCCTGGAATTCTGGGTGCAGAATCATATATTTGAAAAATCCGTAACTCAGCGGGCTGCTGCGGAAGAATTCGTTTTCTATGACGGCCCCCCCTTTGCCACAGGGCTGCCTCATTTCGGGCATTTTGTGCCAAGCACAATCAAGGACATCATTCCCCGCTATCAGGCGATGAAGGGCAAAAAAGTTACCCGCCGTTTCGGCTGGGACTGCCACGGGCTGCCTATTGAAAACCTGATTGAAAAAGAATTGGGGCTTAACTCGAAAACCAATATTGAACAGTTCGGCATTGCCAAGTTTAACGAAGCCTGCCGCGCTTCGGTGCTGCGTTATGTGAATGAATGGCGGCAAACCATCACGCGGCTGGGGCGCTGGGTCGATTTTGACGATGATTACAAAACGATGGACCCGGAATATATGGAATCCATCTGGTGGGTCATGGCATCCCTCTGGGAAAAAGGCCTCTTGTACGAAGGCCACTATATACTGCCATATTGCCCCCGCTGTTCAACGGTTCTGTCCAATCACGAACTCAACCTCGGCGGTCACAAGGACGTGCATGATCCGGCAATCACAGTAAGGTTTAAGGTAGTAGAGAATAGTGAGCAGGGAGCAGTGTTCCCGCCGAATACCTATCTTTTGGCATGGACTACTACTCCTTGGACGCTTCCTTCAAATCTTGCCCTCACTCTTGGCCCAGATATTGATTACGTGCTAATAGAGGATCATTCCACTGATAACTGCTCACTGTCCACTACTCACTACATTCTCGCTGAGGCGCGGCTGCCCGCATATTACAAAGACGCATCCGAATATCGCATCCTCCGGCGCAAAAAAGGCGCGGAACTTGCCGGTACTCAGTACGAGCCGCTGTTTCCGTATTTCAAGGATACACCCAACGCTTTCCGCACATTTTGCGGCGATTTTGTTACTACCGGGGACGGTACGGGCATTGTGCATACTGCTCCCGGTTTCGGCGAAGATGACGCGCGTGTACTCAAGGGAACGGGCATCCCCGTCATCTGCCCTGTTGACGAAGAATGCCGCTTTACAGACGAGGTTAGCGATTTTGCAGGCCTCTTTGTAAAAGACGCCGACAAGGCAATCATGGAAAGGCTAAAGGCTGAGGGCAAACTTATAAAGCGCGACCAGATACTCCACCCCTATCCGCACTGCTGGAGATGCTCAAGCCCTCTCATCTACCGCGCGGTGGGTTCGTGGTTTGTCAATGTAGAAAAAATAAAAAAAGATTTGTTAGATGCAAACAGCCAAATCCGCTGGGTTCCCGAACATATCAAGGACGGCAGATTCGGCAAATGGCTTGAAGGCGCGCGGGACTGGGCTATCAGCCGGAACCGCTTCTGGGGCAACCCCCTTCCCATCTGGCGCTGCCCCGACTGCGGCAAGATTATCTGCGTAGGAAGCCGCGACAAATTAAAAGAACTTTCCGGCGTATACCCGCAGGATTTGCACAAACATTTTGTTGACGAAATCACAATTCCCTGTTCATGTACCGGAATAATGCGCAGAGTACCCGAAGTCCTCGACTGCTGGTTTGAATCGGGGGCGATGCCGTACGCGCAAAGCCACTATCCTTTTGAAAACAAGGAATTCTTTGACAGCCATTTTCCTTCGGACTTTATCAGCGAAGGGCTGGATCAGACGCGGGGCTGGTTTTATACGCTGACAGTCCTTGCGGCGGCTCTGTTTAAGAAACCGGCATTTAAGAACTGCGTGGTCAACGGCCTTGTCCTTGCAAGCGACGGTAAAAAAATGAGTAAGAGCCTGCGCAATTACACAGACCCGATGGAAGTGATCAATTCATTCGGCGCGGATGCGCTCAGGCTCTTTCTGGTACATTCTGCGGTTGTCAAAGCCGATGATCTGCGTTACAACGATGAGGGCGTGCGTGAGGTGATGAAAAGCATCATCATCCCACTGTGGAATGCCTACAGTTTTTATGTTACTTACGCCAATATTGACAAGGTAAGCCCCGCTGGCGCGCCGGAAAATCCAGCTAACCCGCTCGATCAATGGATATTGTCCGAAGCGGAAAATCTTGCGGAAAAAGTAACAGGCGCGCTTGACGCTTACGATCTTAGCCGCGCTGTCGATCCGGTTTTGGATTTTATCGACTACCTTAACAACTGGTACATCCGCCGCTCCCGGCGCAGGTTCTGGCGTTCCGAAAACGACAGCGACAAAGTCGAAGCATACGGTACGCTCTACGATGCGCTCAAAATGCTGATCACTGTCGCCGCTCCGTTTATGCCCTTTACCACTGACGCTATTTGGCGGAACCTGCGCAGGGAAAGCGATCCCGAATCAGTACACTTGGCGGATTTTCCGAAACCGCGGGAGAAACGCCGCGACCGTAACCTTGAATTCCGCATGGCGACTGTGATGACCGCTGTCTCTATAGGCCGACACCTGCGCTCTCAGTACAATATCAAAGGACGCCAGCCCCTGCGCAGGGCGGAGCTTGTTACGCGCAATCCCGATGAGAAAAAGATACTTGTCGAGATGGCGGATATTATCCGCGAAGAACTAAATGTAAAAGAGATTGTTTTTTCCGATAAAGAAGAAGACCTTGTAGAGTACGAGGTAAAGGCGAATTTCCGCGTCTTGGGAAAAGAACTCGGCAAGGATATGAAAGCCGCTGCCGCCCGTATCGAAAATTTAAGTCAGGCTGAAATACAAAGCGTTCTTGAGGGGGCTTCTCTTTCTCTGGACATTGCCGTTGACGGCGGCACAAGAACCATAGCGCTCACTGCCGATAAACTTGATGTCAGGCGTAACGAAAAGGCAAACCTGCGTGTTTATAACGAAGGAACCCTCACCGTCGGACTTGACACTGAAATCACCGGCGAACTTTTAATGGAAGGGGATATCCGCGACCTTATCCGAGGCGTGCAGAATGCCCGCAAGGAAAGCGGCCTTTCTGTTACCGACCGCATTGCGCTTTATGTTTACGGTTCTGACAAACTGAAAGAAGCGTGGACAATCTTTGGCGCATCCGCCGCCGCTGAAACCCTTGCAGTTAAAACTGAGTGGGGAAAAGTTCCGGGGCAGATACCGCTGGAAGCGTCAGACCAAAGGTCTGGGGATGAAACATGGTTAGTGAAGATAGAAAAAGCATAACTTTTTTCTCACTGCTCACTGTTCACTGTTCACTGTTCACTGTCATGCTCCTTCTAGCTTGTCAAACTGCGCCAAAATTCCCTGATGTATCATTAACAGAAACTGTCCCTCTTGAAGCCGGAGCTTCAGCATATATCATTGCGGATGCAAAAGAAGCGAAACAGATTCTTGAACTGCTGCCCATTGAAGGGTTAAAAAACAAACAAGTCAAACAGATGATGGAAAAGACTGATTTCTTGGTGGTGGCAGTGTATCCGCCGGAAAGCGGAAAACGCCTTCAGATAGCGGCAACGGGCAGTTATCCAAGCGCACAGGCAGGCATGGCTTTGAGTTTCAACAAAGACTGGAAAAAGCAGCGTGCCGAGTCGGGGGCTTACTGGTATTCTGTCAAAGACAAATTCTCAATAGCCCTTGATTCAAAACAGGCATTTGCCGCCTCATGGCTCGACACGCCTGCCAGCCCAATCGCCGCCGGAGCGGAAATCCCTGAAGGGTTTAACGAATTCCGTCATGGAACAACTATCTCTTTATGGCTTCCTGATCCCGGTCCCAAGATGAACAAATTATTGGACAGCATGGGAATTCCGTTTCAAATACCGGCGGAGCGTCTTTTAGCGGGTCTTTTTCCGGTGCAGGACAAGTATGAAATGGTTATAAGGATGCAGTTTCCGGCTGCGGCGCAGGCGCGGGGCATAGCGTCTCTTTTGAGCCTTGCAAGGAATTTCCCTCCGTCTTTTTCTGCGGATAATCCCAATTCTGTTTTGGCCGCCGTTTTCTTTGCCAATCCGCCGGTTCAGGACGGACAGAATATCAATATAAAATCCGCGCCACTTTCAGAGAATGAAGTAGCTTTACTTTTTAGAATGTTTTTACTATATTAAGCCTATCTATGCCTACTTATGAATACGAATGTAAAAGCTGTTCGCACAATTTTGAAATCTTTCAGTCAATGAGCGATCCGCCCCTGAAAGACTGCCCCGAATGCGGCAGGGAGATACGCAGGCTCATCTTCGGCGGAGCCGGAGTCATTTTCAAAGGTTCCGGTTTTTATGTTACCGATAAAGCCGGGAGTTCTGGGAAAGCTGCTGATAAATCAGCCGATAAATCGGGCGATAAAACAACCGATAAGCCAAAGCCGTGCGATGCGGCAAAGTGCGATTCATGCCCAATGCAGAGCAACAGCGCCTCAAGTTCGGGTGAAGCATCCAAAACTGAATCAAAATCGGCATAGCATTGAAAAAGAAGCCCCGGTTTTTCTGCGACAACTGCGGATACGAAGTAGAGAACGACGCTAAAGCCTGCCCCCATTGCGGGCGTTTTTTTTCTTCTGTCCGCTGCCCATCCTGCGGCTTTGCCGGTGAAGAAAAACTTTTCATCAACGGCTGCCCTTCCTGCGGTTATTCGGCTGCACCCGGAAAACAAAACCGCGCCAAAAAAAGCGCTCAAGGTACGTTGCCTTTCCGGGCATATCTTTTAACAGGTTTGATTTTGCTAATAGTTATTTCGATACTGGCTTATGTGATCACTCGGTGAAAAAAGACTACTTCGCCTTCGGTGGCGTTCGATTAAGCAGTGCGGCTGAAAGCCGCATTAAGAAGAGGTAAACCGCATGAAAAATGCACTCAAATTATTGGCTCTAATGGCTATTGTTGCTATCGTACTAACCACTTTAGTGGTCGCCTGTACCCCCCAAAAAACAGAAACGCAACCGCAAACCGCAACGGAAACCCAAAACGCCGCAGGCGTTACGGCAAACTTCCCAATAGACGGCACGACAGTTGAAAGCTTTAATGGGACATGGGTTTTTAATGATGAATTAAGCAATCGTGAGTTCAAACTATTAAATGGTAACTATATTCGCACAGGAAGCTGGCGAGGTACTCCCATTTCTTCAAAAGGAACTTATAGCGTCAGCGATGGTAGTTTTATTGAAACGCCAACCCATCAGAGCGGTAATAATTTCGGATTTGATACGGCGTTATATACAAAAACTGAAATTGAAGCAATGCTCAAAAACTCAAAAGATACAGAAGATAGAGATTTTCGTTTGCTGGACGAATTTTTTGCACCAATAAACTACACCGCCTACTCTCTAAACGGTAACACTCTTAACTTGACGCTGTATACTGGCGAAGTAATAACTTACACTTTAAGCCAAAAGGAAAGCGGAACAGCCACAACCCCATTGTCAGACTTCGAGATAGACGGTACAACATTGGTAAAGTACACTGGAAACGCAACAAGCGTCATTATTCCAAACGGCATTACTCGTATCGGCAATAATGCATTTCAAGATAATCATCTAACCAGCGTCATCATTCCCGACGGTGTCACTTCTATCGGCAGTTTTGCATTTAAAGAGAATAAACTGACCAGCATCATTATTCCAAACAGCGTTATTTCGATCGGCACCGAAGCATTTTCCGAGAATAAACTGACCAGCATCACAATCCCCGATAGTGTTACTGAAATCGGCGATTATATATTTTTGAATAATTTACTGACAAGTGTTACCATTCCCAACAGTGTTATTTCAATCGGTCATTATGCATTTAAACAAAATCAACTGACCAGCGTCATCATTCCCGACAGTGTTACTTCAATCGGTGGTGAAGCATTTGCTAATAACAAACTGACCAGCATCACCATTCCCAAAAGTGTTATTGAAATTGGCTATCAGGCGTTTGCAGGGAATCAACTTAACGGCAATGTCATCATTACCGACAATAGTCATATCGAGATCGGCGATAATGCGTTTGGCAATGAGTACATACAATATAGTGGACGGTAACACAATGAAGGCATTGATGGTGCAATTAATCGGGGCTATTGCAATGACAGCAATAATTGTATTCACAACGCTGACAGCATGCTCTCCCAAAAAGAGAGAAGCACAACCGCAAATCCCGACAAAAGAGTCAATCGACAATGAAAACAATCCCATTACATTGGCAAATTGGGCTTTTGAATTAATTATGCAAATGGAAGGCAGAGATGAGAATGAAAGAGATACTGCCGTTGCAGAAGCGCTGGCGGCGGTTTATGAAAAGGCCGGGCAATTGCCGGAAGGCGGTTATACGATTTTTAGCAGGGAAGTGGAGCGGCTTTATATGGGAGAGCCGGACTCTTTTTCGGAGCAAAACGAATATATTGGTTCCTTCGGGCCTGCCGGCGGGATTATTTTCTATGACAAGGGCAATAATGAAAACGTCTCCTTTGGAGACGACGGCTGGCGGTTTTTGGAAACCGTACCCGATGGATATGAATTCACCGCCATTTGGGGTTTGGGTTATCGGGCTTTAGACGGATTAAGCACAGCAATAGGGACAGGCAAAAGAAACACCGAGATTATTGTCCATGCCCTTAAAAGCGCCGGCTCCAATACTGCCGAATTCGACTATTATGAAAGATACTACAAAGGTAAAGCGGCTGCTGATATGTGTGTAGACTTAAGCATCAACGGTTACAACGACTGGTTTTTACCGAGCATAGACGAACTGCGGATGATGTATGAAAACATCTTCAAAGAACATAGAACCCACCACTACGCCCCATACTGGTCTTCTTCCGATGACGGCGATGAAAGCACATGGTTTTTCAATCTCGATGACGGTACGCAGGACACCGCTCATGCAGGCAGGGACATGGCAGAATATGGAGTTTTCGCTATTCGGGCTTTTCGCTAAAATAGTCAACAATCCCGCCGCAGAGCAGCGGAGTATCAAAATATAGCGATGGTGTGCGGGAATCTTTGCTGAATCTATTCCGCAGCCAGCCTGTAAATCGCTATTGCCGCCTGTTCGTCTATTTTCCTGTAGTTGCCGAAGGGGCCGAAGTGGACGGCGCGTTTAGCCATTTCCGGTATCCTTGCCGGATCGATGTTTGCATCGGCGAATCTGATCGGGAGGCCGATTGAACGGAAGAAATTTTCCATGCGGATAACGCCTTCAAGTGCAGCTTGTTCTATATCGTAGTATGCGCCGTCCACTCCCCAGACTTTTACGGCAAAGCGGGCGAGGCGGGGAGTGCCTTCCTTGATGTTGTACCTGATCCAAGCGGGGAACATGATCGCAAGCCCAGCGCCGTGGGCAAGGTCGAAGAGCGCCGACAGTTCATGATCGAGGGTGTGGCTGCCCCAGTCGCCGATACGCCCGGTGTCAAGCAGACCGTTATGCGCCAACGCGCCCGCCCACATGATCTCCGCCCTTGCGTCGTAATCTTTTTCGCCGCCTGAAAATATTTTGCGCGCGTTGCGGATAATTGTCCGCATTGCCCCCTCACAAAGTTCGTCTGTAAGCTCCACATGAGGCTCTTTTGTAAAGTAGCGTTCCATGATGTGCGCAAGCATGTCCGCGACCCCGCAGGCGGTTTGATACGGCGGCAGGGTATATGTCAGTTCGGGATTCAAAATCGAAAAGACAGGGCGGAGGCAGGGGAAGTTCATCCCGCGCTTCCATGGGCCTTCTTCGTTTGTAATAACGCAGCTTATGCTCGATTCGCTTCCCGCCGCGGGAATGGTAAGGACAGTGCCGACCGGCAGCGCCTTATCCGTGGTTTTTTTCCGTTCAAAGAAATCCCATACATCGCCGTCATTGACTGCTCCTGCGGCAATCGCCTTGGAACTGTCAATCGCCGAACCGCCCCCGACAGCAAGTATTAATTCGAGTTTTTCTTTTTTTACAATATCGATGCCTTTGTTCACCAGCGAAAGACGCGGGTTCGGCAGTACGCCCGTCAACTCAACCCATTCGACACCGGCTTTTTTCAAACTGTCTTTAACCCTGTCGATAAGCCCTGACTTGACGGTAGAGCCTCCCGAATGATGCAGCAAAATCTTTTTCGCGTATTTTGTGGTTTCGCTCCCTGCCTGATTTTCAGTTCCTCTGCCAAAAATTATTTTTGTCTTGTTGCAATATTCAAAGTTCTGCATTTTACTCTCCTGTGAATTAAATATTTTTATACTGATATTTCGTTTGTTTGCTGTTCTGCCGGTTCAATTGATTTTTTACCCGCGGTAACGGTGCGGGTTACTCCGCCTGAAACATACATTTTGCCGCATTCGGGACACATCGATGTTGTGAGGGATACGCTCTGGCTTATGACCCTGCGGTCTTCCCGCTGCGCCCTTGCCTGTTCATTGGTAACATGCTCGCGCTCGTGAGCCATGACCCTGCCTGCCGCCTGTCCGGGGCTGATGCGCGTTGGGGTCTGGAAACTGACTGATGGATCATCCGAACTGTCAACATATTTGCGGTTTTTGCAGGTTTCGCACCCCTGGGTCTCTTCCGCCGCGGCAATTCCGCGAACACCGTCCGCTTTTGCCGAATTGTAAGCTGCCCATGCTTGGGGGGATATGTCTACAATTACGCCGGGGCCGTACCCCGTTTTCTGCGGCTCTACAGGGGATGACCCCTGCGCGGCGGGTTGAGGCGGGTTAATGTAAAAAGACGGTGAAAACCCTTCAATACGCATAATATCCCTAATATAAATATTAAGACATAATGTACAATACGTCAAATGAAAATAGTTAACATGAAAACCGTCGTTCTTCTTTCCGGTCTGCTCGCGCTGTCATGCCTGACAAGCGGCGGAACGCGCACTGTCTATCAGGATGTCCGTATCCCCGTTGACCTTATGGGCATGGTTCACGCCGGCTATGCCAACAACAGCGGCAAGATTGATGAAGAATACGTTCTCCTGAATGAAATGGGCGTCCGGTGGATGCTGCGGGATTTTTCATGGGAAGTGATACAGCCGGAAAAGGGCGTTTGGGACTGGAGCGTTTATGACAAGTATGTCGAGGATGCTGAAAAACACGATAAAAAAATACTGGGGCTTTTGTACCCCCATGATACCCTCTGGATTCACGGCGATTACAATAAATGGACAAGGAAATATGCCTGCGGTCATACCGAGCGTCAGGTGAAGATTGGGATAGTCGCGGGGGATGCCGAGATTGCCGCGTTCTGCGAGTATGCGCGGGAAACAGCGCTGCGGTACAAGGGCAGAGTAGGCGCGTGGGCAATCTGGAACGAACCCAATATGAGCGAACATTTCTGGAACGGTACGCCGAAGGAATTTTTTGCCCTCACAAAAGCCGCCGCCGCCGCAATCCGGGAAGCCGATCCCGATGCTGTGATCATCGGCGGCTCTTTGAATCCGGGCGCGGATAATGCCGTTTGGACTCGCGGCCTCTTTACATCCGGCGCGATGGATCAGGTTGACTATATCGCCTATCACCCGTATGCGCGTAACGCGGAGGGAGTGGCGCAGGCGTATATCAGCTTCAGGAATTATGTTTCCCAATACGGTTTTGGCGATAAGGTATGGATTACCGAAATCGGCTATCCGCTTGATAAAGGCCACGGCGGCTACGACACCAAAGTTCGTGAAGCGTTTATGTCCGAAATGACTGTGAAAACAATCACCCTGCTTGCGGCAGCCGGAGCGCAGCGCATTTTCTGGTATGAAATGTTTGATTACGGCGCACACCTCCCGCCCGGCGATTCCGAAGCATGGTTTGGGCTTGTTGATTTTGACACCTTCAAAAAGAAGGGCGGAGGAGAGGCTTACCAGCTCTGCTCGCGCAATTTCCCCGGTAAAACCATGCGCTCTTTGGATGCTCCAAATTTCATCGAGGCATTTTATTTTCAAGGCGAAGGGAATCATTCCCTCGTTATCTGGGACAACAAGCCCTCGCGCCCACGGCAAATCAGAGTAACGCTTCCGGGAAAAAACATCAGGCTTTGGGATATTGCCCGCGGCGTCTCAGTACCGGTTGATGAAGAAGCATCTGTCCACACATTGCAGAAAGGCGCGAGTCTCTTGTTCTTTACATGGGAGAATGATATTTCGGCGCTGCCGGTAGTTTCGGGAGATTGATGCCAAGTGAAATTATCAGAGAAGCCCAACACGAAGGAAGATCAGGGAACAAAAAGCCTGATGGCTTTCTGCTCCCTGTCACAGAATCCTTGCTACGGGTCAATATTCCCCAGATTTAACGTTATGCCGGTTATGTTTTGATCTTTGACCTTTACGCCAAAATCCTGATTCCAAAAACCAAACAAATCACCATTTTCCGTCCAGGAAGGAACAGAACCGGGCCAACCGGAGATGTTAAAAACGACATCAGTATCGGCATCTTGAGCCGGAATCACTACTGACCAAGGGGTGTTGTTTCCCGCCTGCAGGATTGTTGTACCGCCAAGACCGGAGCCACCTTTTTTGGATATATTAATATGTACAGACGGAATCGGATTCCCGTTGTAATTATAATTGAAGGTTCCGCTTAAGGTGATGAACTTGAATGTAATTCCGGTTATGTCTTGATCCTTGACCTTTACGTTTAAAATATATTCAAGATCAAATAACCAATCATACACCCAGGGAATTGGTCCATCAAAAGCTATAATTTGAAAAAGGACATCAGTGTCGGCATCTTGCTCTGGAATCATTATTGACCAGGGGGCATTATCTCCCGGCGACAAAATAGTGGTGGAGCCAAGGAATGCCCAACTGTTTTTCTTAACTGCCTGAATAACTAAAGACGGAATGGGTTTCCCGTAATCAAGGCTGAAGGTTCCGCTCAAGGTAATGAATTTCAGATTTGACAGGTCTATAACGATATTGCTTACATTCTTGTTATGGACAGTTTTTGAAAGACCATCAACATTATAGACAAAGAGTTCTCCATCGAAATCATAATTATTGTTACTATAGCCGCGTACAGTAAAGATTATATTTGTAGGGCTTGAAAAAGGCTCAGTAATTATAGACCACGGTGCATTTGGTTCCGATGAGGAAAGCTTGACGAGCTTTCTCCAGCTCCAGTCCTCAGTATGGGCATCTATCTCAACGAATGGAATTGGCTGTCCGTTGTTCTTGATGGTGATGGTTCCGCTCAAGGTAATATTGGTGTCTGGCGGTGTGTCATTGCCGGGTTCGTCACAGGCGGTAAACGTAAATCCGATTACCGTAACAGCAGCGATGATTGCCATGCTTTGCAAAGCTGTTAAAAGATTGTTTTTCATAAAAACTCCTTTAAGGGTGTAATAAGCGAAGCAAAGCTGCGCTATAACATTAAGTTATAGATTATAACGTAATAATCATTGAGTCAATAGCTTTCCGTTGGATAAATTTGAAATATATAACGTTGAGTATGACCAAATTAAGGACAATTCTTGCTGAAAACCTCAAAACATACCGCAATGAAATGGGGTTTTCCCAGCTAAAACTGGCAAATTTGGTGGACAGCGCCCCAAATTACATAGCCATGATTGAAGCGGGGAAGCGGTTTCCCACCGATACAATGCTGGAAAAAATCGCCGCTGCTCTCCGGCGGGAACCATGCGAATTGTTCTCGGCTGCCCCCATCCAAAAAAACTGGGAAGAAGCTCTGCTGGCGGATTTTGCGGACTTTATCGCCTACAAACAGAAAGGACAAATGAAGGAACAGCTCTTGCACCGCTCCTGACAAACAATGCTTTGTGGGCGACGTGCAATGGGCGGCGAGAGAAACGTATTTGGATTTCAAACCGGTGTTTTGCTCAACTGCCAGATGATGCCGAATCTGTCAGTCACCTGACCGAAAAGTTCGCTGAAGAAAGTTTTTTCCAGAGGCATACAAACTTCACCGTCTTTAGAGAGTGCTTCGAAAATCCGTTTCATTTCTTTCACATCACCAAGGCCGATGGTCAACATGATGTTGTTTCCTCTGGAATACGCCGCGCCGTTTGGACAGTCGCAGAACATCAGGTTCTGACCGAACACGGGCATGCAGGCGTATATTATACGGTCATTGTCAATGCCCGGTGAACCTTCGGGGGCTTGACCGTAAGTCATGATTTGATCCGGCATCTTCTGATTAAAGGCCTCAGCGTAAAATTCAAGAGCCTTCCGGCAATCACCGTCAAAACATAAAAAAGCATCTAAAGACATTTGCGCCTCCTGTCTGGTTAATTCTGAATTATATCACGAAATCAAAACCCCTTCCCAGGGTAAAAGTGTTCTATCCAGGGCTGCTCTGCCTGTTGAAGAGATTACCGCCTTGCCTGCCAGATGAACCAAAACCTTTTTAGGCAATTTTATTTTACTTGAAGAAAAATTCAGTGCTATGGTATAAACATCATTTTCGAGTTTTCGCTGATAGAGCATGAGGCGGTTATCGGCGTAAAGGGGAATGAACTCACCTTTTTTCAGGCAGTCGTTGTTCTGCCGCAGCGCAATCATTTCCTTGTAGAAATTGAGAACCGAAAACGGATCGTTTTTTTGTGAAGCGTAATTTATGCGCGTATAATTTGAATTAATGCCCAGCCATGGTTTTCCCCTGCTGAACCCCGCGTTCTCTCCGCTGTCCCACTGAACGGGCGTACGCGCATTGTCGCGGGAACTTGCCTTGATCCATTTCCACCGCAGGAAACTTGGGATGAGCATTTTTTTCATCAGCCTGTTGATGTTGTGGCTCATTACATCATTAACCTGCGCAAGGCTTTTATAATCGAAGTTGGTCATGCCGATTTCCTGCCCCTGATAAATAAACGGAGTGCCGCGGAGGGTGAGTTCCAAAATGGCCAGCATTTTCGCGCTTGCCTGCCAGTGTTTTCCTTCATCGCCAAAATGGGAAACGATTCTGCTCTGGTCGTGATTTTCAAGGTACACGGCGTTCCACTCAAGACCCTGCTGCCATTTGGTTAATACTTCCAGCAATTTAGTGGCTTTGAATTTTTTCGGAACAAACATCGCGACTCTGCGGTCTACTTCAAGATGTTCAAAATAAAAAAGCATATTTAGCTCTTTGCGGCTTTCATCGCAGAGAAGTTTTGCCTCGTCAAGATCGACCATGACTGTTTCACCGACTGTAAAGCAGTCGTACTTGTCCAGCACGTCTTTTCTTAGTTCGCGTAATATAGCGTGGTTTCCCTCCTGGCATTTGTAATGTTCAAGACCCTGAACGGCAACGCTTTTTTTGCCGTCTTCAAGGCTTGTTTTGTAAATTACGTTGATCACATCACAGCGGAAACCGGCTGCCCCCTTGTCCAGCCAGAATCTTAAAATGTTTTTGATTTCTTCGATAACTTTAGGATTTTTATAGTTAAGGTCTGGCTGCTTCTTGTCAAAAAGATGCAGATAATACTCATCGCTTTTTTCATCATACTCCCAGACATTTTCAAGAAAAAAGCCCGTCCAGTTGTTGGGCAGGATTTTTTTCCCTTTGTTTTGCCGGGGGGATCGCCATATATAATAGTCGCGGTAAGGGCTTTTTGGATCGCGGCTTTTCTGAAACCATTCATGTTCATCAGATGTATGGTTGATTACAAGGTCCATGATGATTTTTATGTCGCGTTTTGCGGCTTCGGCAAAGAGTTTTTCCATATCGTGCATGGTCCCGTATCTGGGATCAATGGAACAATAATCGCTGATGTCATAGCCGTTGTCCGCGTCAGGTGATTTGTATACAGGGGAAAGCCAGATAATTCCCGCGCCGAGGTTTTTTATTTCGTCCAGCCGTGAGATGATGCCTGGAATGTCGCCGATGCCGTCTCCGTTTGAATCCTGAAAGCTGCGCGGATAAATCTGATAGGCGATTCTTTCTTTCCACCATTCTTTCATTTAACGTCTCCTTTGTACTCTTCATTCTTGCTGATTGTTGCCGCATAGATGCTGTTCAAAAGCCCAAGGAAGGCTGAAAGAGTAAAAAGCGCCTCAATGCCCGTTTGCTGCCAAATCCAGCCGCCCAAGAGCGCGATTATAATACTGATAATGTGGTTTACGGAAATTCCCGTGGACAGGGTAGCGGTGATCTCCTCCTGGCTGGACGCGATTCGCTGGACATACACGTTACTCGCCATGCTTGCGATGGAAATAGTGGAATCAAGCACAAAGTTGCAGCAAACAACGATGAAGGCGACGCCGGGAGGAAATATTCTGTGCGCGAAGCCGTAGAGGATGCAGACTACGATGAGGATGAGCGTGTCCCCGACCATGACCGCCTTGTAGCCCGCTTTGTCGATAATTTTACCTACAAGGGGGCTGCACAGTATGCCGAAACCTGCGCAAACCGCGTAGAGCAGCGACATAATTGACGGGTCGGCTCCGTAGTGGAGGATCAGCACATAGGGAGCAAAGGTAAGAAAAACCTGTTTCCGCGCTCCGTAAAAAACTTCCAGCATGTAGAACTTGAAAAACTTTTTTGCGAAGTAGAACCGCCGCCTTTCCGATTTAAGGGTTGTCTCCCTGAGAGCCGCCGCCACAAGGGCAGCCGTGGTCATAAGGGCGGCTGATATGCCGAAAACAATTCTGTATCCGATAGTGTCGGTGCGGGTAAAGCCAATTCTGCCAAGAATAAAAAAGATGACCGTTACGATGATAAAGCCTGTTATGCTGCCCAGTTGGCTGATGGCGCCTGATATTCCAAGAGACGCTCCGGCTTTTTCACGTTTTGCCAAATCCATGGAAATAGTCGCCCGTACCGGCATGATGATGTGTTCCCCCGTGCTGAAAAGAACCATGAAAAACACTACAAAGATTTTTGTCTTGAAGAGTGGGCTTGCGCTGGTCAAGAGGAGTCCTGACAGCCCTCCCGCCATAAGGGCGATGCCGATTTTGAAAATCTTTGAGACTGTGAACCTGTACATAAGCGCCAGGATCAGGATCAGGAACAGCCCCGGGGTCTCCCTGAAGAATTCGACTATTCCCCTTTCAAACGGCGTTATGTGAATAATTTCCGCAAGGTAATTATCCTGAATACCCCGGTAAAGCCCAAAGGAAATCCCGAAAAAGATGAGTACGCTTAAAAAGCGCCCGACTTTGGCGTCAGGTTGGTATATTTCCGCCATAAAGCGGGGCAGGCGTATTTTCAAGATAACCAATAACTCCTTTCATTGAGTATAAACATCTAGTTCCCGACGGACAAGTTCCGCTGTCTCGGCGTCCGCTGTTTCAGCGGAACTGCCCACCTCTATCCATTTAACATCCGGTATTGAGGCAAAAAACGTTATCTGCCGTTTCGCATAACGGCGGCTGTTCTGCGCGACCAGCGCCTGTACGCCTTCAATGTCCTGCGAAAGCCGCCATCCCGCCTCATCCTCCACAAAAAACTCCCGGTAGCCAATAGCCCTCAAGCCCGGATCGCGGGGAGTAAATCCGGCTTCATGAAGCTTGCGCACTTCGACAGCTAACCCCTGCCTGAACATTTCTTCGCAGCGCTGGTTTATCCGGCGGTACAGTTCCTCTCTGGGGCGGGAAAGCCCTATGATGATAAAACGGAAACCAGGGCGTTTTTGCGCGGCGGGAACTTCATAAGAGGAAAGCGGGCGGCCTGAAAGCCGCAGCACTTCGAGGGCGCGCAGAAGGCGGTATTCATCGTTTATGTGGATGCGGGCTGCGCTTACGGGGTCGCCTGCGGCAAGTTCCTCGATAAGCGCCGCGGCTCCTTTCTCCCGCAGTTCCCGGTTTAACCGGGCGCGGATTTCCCTGTCGGAAGGCGGCGCTTCGCTCAGCCCCATGATGAAGTTTTTAAGGTAAAAGCCGGTTCCCCCTGATACCACCGGAAGTCTCCCCCTGCCGGCAATATCAAGGCAAGCCTCGTCAGCAAGACGGACAAAATCGCCCGCATTGAACTGTTCTCCCGGGCTTCGGATATCTATCAGATGATGAGGAAGGCGAAAACGCTCATCTTTTGAAGGTTTCGCCGTCCCAATGTCCATACCCCTGTAGACTTGCATGGAATCCGCGGAAACTACCTCAATCGGGAGGCCTTTTGAGGAGTTTATAAGTTCAAGGAGTATGCCGGTTTTGCCCGAAGCTGTCGGCCCGAACAGGATCAGTATTGGAACATCATTGGGCTTCAAGCCGGAATTCGACTTCTTTGGTAAAAACCTGCCGGGCGGCAAGGGAAACCACTTTGCCGTCATAATATTCGATGTCGGGGTCTTTCAGCATAGAAAGCTGATATGACCTCCGCGAAGACGCGGTGGTAATCTCGTACATATTCTCATCGTATTCAATCAATTCTTCAAGTGGAAATATCATAATTGAGGAGTATGCGGCATAATACGGATACTGTCAATAGGCTTGACACTCCCTGTCATAAATGAGAGCATAACCTATTCAGATTCATTTTTAAGGAGAAAACAATGGAGTTGATTGCAAAAATAAACGATTTCATCAACGGTTTGGTGTGGGGGCCGCCCGCGCTTATCCTGATCGTAGGTACGGGCATTTTCATCACATTCGGGGTTAAATTCATTCAGGTCGGCAAATTCAGCCATATGTGGAAAAACACCATAATGACCATGTTCAAAAAGGGCAAGGACAGAACGGCGTTAGAATCAGACGGCAAAAACGTTACGCCCTTCCAGGCAGTGTGTACGGCGCTTGCCAGCACTGTCGGTGTCGGAAACGTGGCGGGTGTCGCGGGCGCTATCGCGGCGGGAGGTCCCGGGGCGGTGTTCTGGATGTGGGTCTCGGCATTCTTTGGCATGGCGACCAAATACTCAGAAATTGTCCTTGCCGTTAAATACCGCCAGACTGAGAAAGACGGAACCTACCACGGCGGTCCGATGTACTATATAGAGCAGGGCATTGGCGGCAAGGGCAAGGAATGGAAAGGTTTTGCCAAAGTATTGGCGATTGTTTTCGCCATCTTCGGCGGCCTTGCCTGCTTCGGAATTGGCAACGCGACTCAGGCGGGGGAAATTTCAGTCGCCATCAACAATCTTACCGGACACGGGTTTGATTCCTCATTAATTACAGGCATAGTGCTGGCGCTCCTTGTAGGCGCGGTCATTATCGGCGGTATCAAACGCATAGGACTAGTAACCTCGTACCTTGTGCCCTTTATGTCGTTATTTTATATTATCTGCGGCGTTATCATTATCGCCATTAACATAACCAGCGTACCGGCAGCCCTTGGATACATAGTGCAGCAGGCTTTCAGTTTCAGGGCGGTCGGCTCAGGTATTTTCGGTTACGCGATTTTGGTTGCGATGCGCAGGGGTATAGCCCGCGGAGTGTTCTCCAATGAAGCCGGTCTCGGTTCTGCGCCGATAGCCCATGCCGCATCTTCAACAAAAGACCCGGTAAAACAGGGCTTGTGGGGCATCTTTGAAGTCTTTATCGACACAATCATTATCTGCACAATCACCGGTCTTGTAGTTGTTCTGTCTTTAAGGGCATCCGGGCAGTTCATAAACGGCTCTTATGTCGGAACCCTTACGGGCGGCGCGCTTACAGCATCGGCATTCGGCGCTGTATTTCCGGGCGGCGGCAATATCGTGCGCATTGCCTTAATGTTGTTTGCCCTGTCTACGATTTTGGGCTGGAGCTACTACGGCGAGCGCTGCTGGGGTTATCTTACAAACAACAACAAAAAGGTAAACCTTGCTTTCCGCATTATTTTTGTGGCGCTGGCGTTTGTGGGAGCGGTTGCTTCCTCGTCAAACATTCTGCACGACACCACCGCCCTGGCGCTTGCCTGGGATATAGCCGATACGCTCAATGGTTTGATGGCGATACCTAACCTTATCGGTTTGATCATTCTTTCAGGCGTTACTTTCGCATTGACGAAGAAGTATTTTACAACCGGAAGTTCGTTGTAGGGAATTACTTGCCCTGCAATAGCAGTCATAAATGTATGCCTAAGGATATTTCTTGGGGTCCCGTCAGGGGAAAAAGCGCCGCGCGGGGGCGGCACTTTCCCCCCTGACACCCCTCAAGTATTTTATTCTGGCAT
>JAIRRJ010000112.1 GCA_031256035.1 Treponema sp.
TTTTTATGCGCCCAATGTTTGGAGAGGATAGTTTCTGGAGTAACCAGATTGAAAAAACGTTCGGCGCCCGGAGTATTTTCAAATAAAGTAGCGATGATGAATTTTTCATGAGGCAGGAACGCCGGGCGGAGGTTGTGCTGTTCGAACGTCCTGACAAGGACTTTGATGGTCTGATCCTGTATAAAAAGCACCTGCATGAGGCGGTTTCTGTTTGTGAAGCAGAAAAGCATGAAAGTAAACAGGGCGAGGAAAAGGTTGATAATGGTCATACAATATGGTACAGCAATTGTAAGCGCGAATAACAGATATATACCTGCTAACCTAGTTCTTCCCTTTGTGCCCTTTGCGATCTCTGCGTGAAGTCTTTCTCGGGAAAATGCTGCGAACCCGAAGGGTGCGGGCTTAAAGCCGGCGGCAGTTGACAGTAAAATGATTACAACTGAGACATTGCACAATTAGCGATATGTATGTTACAATAAGACAAACAAAAGCCTTTGGTGCAAGAAGGAGGTAATTATTTTATGATAGAGTTTTTAGTTATAAATAAGGATTTTTTTATTAATAATAAAGAGGCTTTGGATGTAATGCTTAGAGTATTTACAGTTTTAATTACACTTGGAACATTATGTTGGACGTTTTTTAGCGGTTTAAAGACATTTAAGAATTATACATTAAATAAAAAAAGTGAACAAATATCCCGGTTAATTCAATTATTTGCGGAGGAGAATAAGATAAAGAGGATGAGCTCTGTAAATGCTCTTGCTGGTTATTGCGATTCTCTTTTCAATGAAATATTTCTGCTGTGTGTTATAGAAAATAATTATCATATAAAATTGACATTACAAAACGCTTTATGCAAAAATGGTAAAAAATGCTACGATCAGGCAATAAAGCTGAATTCTTTCTACGTCAGGATATTACTGGGATTTCAAAATAATAAGCAAAATGGTTATTTGTGCAAGGAAGAATGGGATAGTTTAATCCATTATCATAAAGAATTAAGAATTGATAGCGAAATATATTGTAAATCACAAATCGAGAATAATCTTGAAATACATGACTATAACGATATTTTGCAGTACATAATTCTCGCTTCAAAAATAATCATAACTAATCTAAAGTTTAAGGAATTAAAAGGATTGATGATTGTTTTGTCTGACTTTCATAAAAAAAAGATAATAATAAAAAATATTTTCGATTGCATTTTTCAAAATAATATATATAGACATGCTATAATAAAAAAAACTACTTTCACTAATTGTTGCTTCACAAGAAGCAATGATTTTTATGATGCAAAATTTAATTCTGTAAGACTCATTAAAAGTAAATTCAAGAAATGCGAATTTAGAAGCTCGCATTTTGCTAATTCATGTAAATTCATAGATACCATATTTGATTCATGTATCTTTAGCGAATCGATACATAAAGGGACCAGTATTACGAATAGTATATTAAAAAATTGCAAATTAAAAGGCGCTAAATTTTATAATTTATCAAATGCTCAAAAATCAAATATGATTAATTGTGAACTACACGGCTCCTTTTTTTATGAATGTGGTTTTAGTAAATCAAGTTATTTTTCATCCAATTTTTTAGCCAGTGAGTTTATTAATTCTTCATTTAGAGGTTTAAGATTTTGCAGATGTGATCTCAGTTTTGTAGTGTTTAAAAAATGTAATTTCGAAAATATAAACTTTGCAGGTTCTGATTTAAAAAATGTAGAATTTGTAGAATGTAATTTTGCTGATAACATTTCTTTCAAGGGGGCAAAAAATATTGAAACTATCAAAGATAAAAATTGTATTGGTTTCGATTCAATTCAAAAATAGGCATAGGCGGTATTCGCTATAAAAACCAGCTACTCTTTACTGCTCATGTTTTTTACCAGAAGGGCGTTGATGATTTCGTCAATCATGCGCTTTTCCGTGCGGGGGAGCAGCCGGTATTTTGCCAGAAGCTCGGCGTCAAGAGATGGGAGGTCCTGACCGGGAATTGTATAAACCTTGCCTTCACCTTCGTACAGCCATTTGATATTGACGCTGAACTCGCGGCAGACAGCTTCATAAAAACGGGAACTGGGGTTGGCTTTGCTTCCCTTTAGAATTTGGGAAATATAGGATTGGGTAAAATCTACTCTTTTTGCGAAGTCCTGCTGCTTGATGCCCAGATTGGCAAGAAGGTATTCCAGTCTTCGCGCTAATGAATTTTTCACTTGTATTCATTATGCGCAATAAATATAGCCGGGTCAAGACTAAAAACTCTGTGGATTGGATTTTTTCACACAATATGCTCGCCATCTTTTTTCCCTCCTTCAATAAGGTATTTCATGTAACTGGTTGGACTTTTACCGGTTAGCTGTTTGAACAACTTGGAAAAGTAAAGGGAATCCTCTATGCCGACAGCCTGGGCTATTTCCTTGATGGAGCCTGTGCGCTTTTCCAAAAGGCTGCGCGCCTCCCGGATGCGGAATTCCATAAGGTACTGCTGGGGTGAAATGAATATCTGCTGAAGGAAAACCCGGTAAAGGCGGCTGCGGCTCAAATTGACGTGCTCTGCTATGTCGTTCACGGTGATGGGGCGGGAGTAGTTTTCGGCAATGTAAGTCAAAGCTTTTTGGAAATGGATTGCACCTGTCCAGCCGGGGGGCATGGCTGTCTGGTCCCAACTGGCGGTTTTGACCAGAAGGGACATGAGGGCGTACAGCATGGCGGTGGACTGGGTAACTCCATAAATGTCCTGCCCCCGAAAGGTATAGACAGCCGCCATGAGCTGGATAATCTGTTCTGCGACTGTGTCTTCAAGGCGGCGTACCGGCGCTTTCGGCTGGAAACGAGCGGCGTTTAGTAGAAGCCGGGCGTCTGCACCGTCAAAGCTGATCGCGCGGAGGGTAAACGGGTCCTTTTTATCTGCCCGGCACTTAATCCCGGTGTTGGGATACATGGCGAAGATGTCGTTTTCCTCAACAGGGAATTCTGTGCCTTCCAGAGTGTATATGCCACTGCCATACATTACAAAATAAAGGGCGTAGGCATCGGGCTTTTCCAGAGGAAGGACATAGCCGGGAGGGCACTCAAAACCGGCAATTTCGTGGAGCGAAAGCGAAGCAAGGGGTCTGAACTCGTTTTTATAATAAAATTTGAATTGTGGTTCCATAAATCATATAATATCGCGCCGGCTGCGGATCGCAAGGATTTTCCCCCAAAACGCAACATTTCTCCATATCTTGGCTTTTTTCCTCTATGGGGAAAATAGCGGCAGCGAGATATGCTATTACTAAACAGCGTGTTGTACAGCATTCCGGGAAAATTACCTGGTAATACTTTCTGTTTCTTCTTGAGGAGGTGATAATGAGCAAAGTGCAAGTTATGGAAGCGATAGAGAAGATGTCCATTGAAGAAAAATTGGCAATGCTTTCAGAAATGGACAAAGCGTATCTGATGGGCTTTGTTGACAGGGCTGCCGTGGAGGTACGAATGAATATTAAAAAAAACGAGACAAACTTGCAGGCGCTGCATTATAATAATGACGAGGAGTTATCATGAAACAAAAATTGTTAGTATCACTTTTGTGTTTAGCACTTATTCTGCCGTTCTTTGCCGGAGCGCAGGAAGATGAAGAAGCGGGCGAAACGCCTGTCCAGCCCGTCCAAAGCGTCAATACGACGGATTCGGAAAGCGGCGATACAGCCAGTGCACCCAAGAGCGTGCCTGCAAGCAGCGGCGGGCAGGTCAAAGTGTCGCAGGTTGCATTGCCGACCGGCGGAATTGGCGGAGTGATTGGCATGATTGTCGGCTATCTGTCACATATCACAGACTTGTTCGGAAAAGCCACAGGAATGCGCATAGGCGGCTCGTCACTTACGGCAATAATCATGCTGGTTATTGCCAGCGTTATCAAGGATAAAGCTCCGCCATGGCTCAGATATGTCCTGTACGCTGCCGGCGGTACGATGTTTGCGGGAAGCGGCGCAAATATCACGCAAATGTTAATGAGCAGCTTAGCGCAATAATAGGTATAGAACACGGCGCGCCGATAAACAGCAGATCATTGTATCGTGGTGAAAATGCAAACGGCGCGTCACTTTTTTGACTCTCGTTAAAGCAATTTCTCAACTCCTCACTGGAAAAAATTTATTATTTCAGAGTATAATTTAACATAAATGAACGGTCTTTTCCTGTTGATTATATCCGTAATTGTACTTTCTCTGGCTTATCTCTTGTACGGCAGATTTCTTGCCCGGAAGTGGGGGATTGATCCGTCTCAAAAGACTCCGGCGCATGAACTGGAAGATGGGAAGGAATATGTACCTACTTCCCGCGCGGTATTGTTCGGGCATCAATTTGCGTCTATTGCCGGGGCGGGACCTATTAATGGGCCGATTATTGCCGCAATGTTCGGCTGGCTTCCGGCGCTTTTGTGGCTGCTTTTCGGGAGCGCGTTTTTCGGCGCTGTCCACGATTTTGCGGCGCTTTACACATCGGTAAAAAACAAGGGCAAGTCTATCGGGTATGTGATCGAATGTTATGTGGGAAAAACGGGAAAGCGGCTGTTTCTCATTTTTGTCTGGCTTTTTTCCGTACTTATTGCCGCCGCGTTTGCTGACATTGTGTCAGGTACATTCGCTGGTTTTGATTCTGCAGGGGTGATGGAGAGAACCAACGCTTCGGTGGCGTCCACTTCAAGCCTGTTCATCGCCGCGGCAATTGGCCTCGGTTTCCTCATCCGCAAACGCAAAGCTTCGGATTTGGCAAGCGCCATCATCGCGATTGACCTTCTGATTATTTGCATTGTCCTTGGGATTTTTTTCCCGGTTTACATAACCAAGTCCATTTGGCTCTATCTGGTTTTTGCCTACATTTTTACCGCATCGGTGGCGCCGGTCTGGGTTCTGGGACAGCCCCGGAATTACCTTAATTCTTTTCTGCTAATTGCCATGATGTTGGCGGCTTTTATCGGGGTGGTTTTTACCGCGCCGGTAATTTCTATTCCAGCTTTTACCGGATTTGAGGTCAACGGCAGTTTCCTTTTTCCGGGTCTCTTTATCACGATTGCGTGCGGCGCCATTTCCGGTTTTCATTCACTGGTAGCCACAGGCGCGGCGTCCAAGCAAATAAGCAGCGAAAAACACATGCTTCCCATTTCTTACGGAGCCATGCTGCTGGAAACGCTGGTGGCAGTGCTGGCTCTTATTGCGGTTGGCTCTCTTGCACATAACGGGGTTATGCCCAAGGGTACGCCCCCGCTCATTTTTGCCACGGCGGTTTCCGGTTTTCTTTCCCAGCTTGGGCTGCCCAGTCAAGCTTCCTTCATCATTGTGTCGCTGGCGGTGTCGTCATTTGTACTGACCACGCTGGATACAGTTGCCAGACTGGGGCGGCTTTCCTTTCAGGAACTTTTTTCCATTGATGACAATGAAGGAACGAAAAACAGGCTGTGGGCAAGGATACTTAAAAGCAAAGCCGCCGCCTCAATTTTTACCCTGCTTCCTGCCTATATCCTGGCGATAATGGGTTATCAGAGTATCTGGGCATTGTTCGGCGCGGCAAACCAGCTTCTTGCCGCTTTGACATTGATTGGCTGTACGCTTTTTTTCAAAAAAACAGGGCGCCGCGTTTTTATGCTAATTGTTCCCACAACAATCATGCTGGCCGTTACCTACACTTCTCTCATTTTAAGCATAAGGAATAAATACCGGCTGTTGGCTGCCGGAAAATTTAACCCTCATGTTGACGGTATTCAGTCGGGTATCGCCTGCCTGCTTCTGGTTTTGGGAATTCTTGTCGCAGTGTCCTGCATTGTTAAGCTGTTGGAGAAAGACCGGAAAGAAACAGGTACACCATGAAAAAAATCGGAGACTATGTCATTCCCGTGCTGACCAGCGGCAAATACAGAACACTTCAGGATGATGCCGACATGGAAGCTGTACTCCGCCTTATTGTCCTTAACATCACCTATACCATTGCTTCTGTTTTGATCATCGCCCTTGGCGCTACGGATATGCGAAACGGGAATGTAGACATCGGTCTTGTTCAGGTAATCCTGGGCTTCATGACTTTCCTAAATCTTTTTCTGCTGCGTACCGAACTGCCTTTTATCGTGGGCGGGCTTATCATTACTGCTGTCTTTGGCAGCTTTTGCGGAATGTCGATTTTTGTCAAACACGAAATGCACGGACTGGCAAGCCTCTGGATTTATTCCTATCCGCTTATGTCCATTTTTACGCTGGGGCTTCCCGCAGGGCTGATCCCGGCGCTGCTTCTCCTTGTGGTTGCCATTGCGGGAACATTCGGCGGTTTGGCGAGATTTGAATACACTGTTTCGCAATCGGCTCTTCTCTGCGGCGTTTATTTTTTCGTGATGATCCTTACCGCCGTTTACGATTATGTGCGTTCATTCAAAGACAGGTGGCTGGCGCGTCAGGACAGCTACATGAATTTGGTTTTTGACAACAGCCCGGACATTATCATGCTTTTGGACAAGAACAGAGGTCTTGTCTATTGCGCCAGAGTTTTTTTACAGAAGACCAAAATCAAAGACTTTCAGGAAATCCGCAAAACAAGCTACCGGGAAGTTTTTTCCCGTTTTACCAGCCCTGAGCAGCTTAATGAGATTATTACATTTTTCCAGACCTCAAGGGAGGAGAAGAATCCCGTTACGTTTGAACGGACTCTGGATTTTGGCAATGACGGGCATCCCCGTCATTACGAGATTCACTTTACCCCCATGTACAATAATCAGGATGTTTTCCAGGGCGCATTTATTCTTTTCCATGACTTGACTGATATTCTGGACGCCAGGGATCGCGCGGAGCAGGCAAGCCGCGCAAAATCAAATTTCCTTGCCAACATGAGCCACGAAATTCGCACTCCGCTTAACGCCATCATCGGCATGACAGCCATAGCAAGAGATTCAAACGAACCGGCGCGGAAAGATTATTGCCTTGATAAAATAGAGAGCGCTTCTGTTCATCTGCTGGGAATCATCAATGATATTCTGGATATGTCCAAAATCGAAGAAAACAAATTTGAACTTTCATGCGCCGAAGTTGAATTCTCCGCTGTCATACAAAGGATAGTTAATATTTTTGAATTCCGTCTTGGTGAAAAAAAGCAGAAACTCACTGTAAATCAGGACCCGTCCATTCCCCGGCGGATCATCACTGACGACCAGCGGCTTGCGCAGGTTATTACAAACCTAGTAGGCAACGCTGTCAAATTCACTCCCGAAGGCGGGGACATTACTCTCTCCGTTGCAAGGCTTGCCGATACCGAAGGGTTCTGTACATTGGAAATAAGAGTTACCGATACCGGAATCGGAATTCCCAAAGAACAGCAGGGCAAGCTGTTCCAGTCCTTTGTGCAGGTGGATTCAAGCATAGCCAGGAAATTCGGCGGAACTGGCCTGGGGCTGGCTATTTCCAGAAAAATCGTGCAATTGATGCAGGGCGATATACGGATTGAATCCGAAGTTAACAAAGGTTCGTCATTTATTTTCAACATCCGCGCTGAAATCCCCGCTGTTTCTTCCGTAGAAATTCCCGCCGATGAAGTTGCTCCCGATGAGCAGCCTGACTATCACGGCAAACGGATTCTTCTTGCCGAAGATGTGGAAATAAACAGAGAAATTGTCATCACCGTGCTGGAACCACTGGGGTTGGAAATAGTTGAGGCGGAAGACGGCAGGAAAGCCTACGATTTATTTTGCGCCAATCCCGAAAGCTTCGATCTGATTTTTATGGATATACACATGCCGGGTATTGACGGCTATGATACTGCCAAACTTATCCGCGCTTATACTCACCCCAGAGCGCAGACTGTCCCGATAATTGCCATGACAGCCAATGTTTTCAGGGAAGATGTGGAACACTGCCGCGCAGCCGGCATGAACGGCCATGTCGGAAAACCCCTGGATTTTGGCGCGGTAATGAAGGTCTTAAAGGACTACCTTGCCTAAATCATTAAGCAACGTAATTTCGTAAGTCCTTGTTCCGCACCGGATTCTTCAGTCTGGTAAGGGCTTTCAATTCAATCTGCCTGATGCGTTCTCTGCTGAGGTTGTATTGCTCTCCGATTTCCTGAAGAGACATCACCGGATAGTTTCCTATGCCATAACGGGAGCGTATTATGTCCGCTTCATTCTTATCAAGAGTATCCAGAGCATTTTCAATGTCGATTTCGAGAGATTTTTTTTCGACACTCTGCTCGGGATTAATGTATTGATTGTCTTCAAGAAAATCCCTTAACGGTAAATTGTGGTTTGTGGAAACAGGATTTTCAAGTGAAAGAATTTCCCTTGAAATATCAAGAAGATGCGTAACATGATTTTTTTCCATGTTAAGAATGTTTGCAATCTCATCAATTTCATCACCGGAAGAATTGTGTTTTCTCATCATTTTCCTGGTCCGTTCAATTTTTACAAGTTCAATAACCCTGTTATGTGGAAGGCGGATCATCCGCGATTTCTGGCAGATCGCGAGTAAAATTGACTGGCGTATCCACCACACAGCATAGGATATAAAATGGTATCCTTTTGAAACATCGAAACGGTCTGCCGCCTTTACAAGTCCGACATTTCCTTCGGCGATTAAATCCTCCAAGGCAAACCCCATTCCCTGATATTTTTTGGCGATCTTTACGACAAAACGCAAGTTAGAGTTTACCAATTTCTCTCTTGCCTGTTTGTTTCCGGCTGTCGCCATCTTGGCAACTTCAGCTTCTTCATCGCGGTTCATTATGGGAATTTTGTTTATTTCCTTAAAGTACAACGCCAGGTTACTTTCGTTTGATTTCAGCTTATGCCTTCTTTCTTTCACCATGTTCATAACCCACCTCCATTTGCTTATTTATATACAAGCAAGAAGCATGCCAAATCAGATTTTCGATAGAAAAAAATATCTTTATTTTTTAGAGGTTTTCTGTAAAATAGTCTTACTTTTTAGGAAAAAAGTGAGATTCTGGCTTACATTTTCAGGAGTATTGGTCAAAAATTAAGGTGTTTTTCGGGCTATGCATTAAATATGGAAAAAATGACACAGGCTTGGCAAATCAACAATAAACTGTGTCATTTTGACCACATTGCGCTGGTAAGCCCCTTATGGAAGATAGTTTTTTAGCCGATAATCAATTATCAAGGCGGGTTCATATTTATGACTTCTTCTCCCGAACTGATTGTGGACGAAAAAAAGATAAAAAAGGCCATTCAATCGGGAATTCCATTAACTCTCACCACCTACACGCTGCCTCATGAGATAGAAGTCTACATTGAACAGATTCTCGATACATTCCTGGGGCAGCTGGATCAATTAAAACTTAAAGAATATGTCGTCTACTGTGTGCAGGAACTTGTTGTCAATGCCAAAAAAGCCAATACCAAGCGCGTGTTTTTTACCGAACGCGGCCTGGATATAAACAATCCTGATGACTACAACATGGGTATGACAGGCTTCAAGGAAGAGACCGTCAACAATATTTCCCACTACCTACAATTGCAAAAAGAAAAAGGCCTTTATGTTAAGCTGATTATTCAAATAAAAAGAAATACAATTCGTCTTGAGGTACGCAACAATGCGGTCGCTACCCGGCTGGAGCAAATGCGTATTCACGATAAAATGGCAAGATCGAGGCAATACAATTCTCTGGATGACGCCATGTCTCATGTGCTGGATGATTCCGAAGGCGCAGGTCTTGGGCTGGTAATTCTTGTATTGATGTTAAAAAAAATCGGCCTTGATGACGATTGTTTTATAGTCAAGACCACCAATAAATACACAAGCGCCGGCATATCAATACCGCTGGATAAGACTCTGGTAGAAAATCTTTCGATGCTCTCACATACCATTGTCGATAACATCAATTCTCTGCCCCAGTTTCCCGAAAACATCCTGCTTGTTCAAAAACTCATTGCCGATCCAAGTTCGGACATGCCGCTTATCGCCAGGCAGATTTCCATGGACCCGGCGCTTACCGCCGACATGCTTAAAATTGTCAACTCTGCGCAGTATATGCTGCCCAAAAAAGTGGACAACATTTCGGAAGCTGTTAAAATGCTCGGTATCAAAGGTATTAAAAACCTGCTTTATTCCTACGGGACGCAAAAGGTACTTGGCGATGACACCATTGATAAAAAGCAGCTTTGGGAACACAGCTACAGAACAGCTTATTATGCATATACTCTGGTTAAGAATTTCAAACACGCCAAAAATATCCTTGATGATGTGTATGTCGGCGGAATTCTGCATGACATGGGGAAAATAATTTTCTCCAATGTGCATCCTGATTTATTGAGCAAGATTAGGGATTTCAGCGCCGAAAGAAATATGCCGCCGTCCACATTCGAGAATCTTTCAGCGGGCATGAATCATGCGGAACTTGGCGCCCTGATTGCCGAAAAGTGGAATTTCCCTGACAAGCTGATTACCGCCATCCGGCTTCACCACGATCCCGAAGCCGCCGCTCCTGAGGACAGGGATATGGTTGACGCGGTATACCTTGCAAATATGTTCTGTGAGTATGAAAACGGGAATATTATTTTTGATCAATTTGAATCCTCTTCGCTTGAAAGTTTCGGCATTAACACCAAAGAGCAGCTTGATACTATACTGGAACGTCTTTCCGCAGGCTTTCAAAAAGAAGGTCACATCTAAAGTTGCCCCCATTCCACAGCCCTTGTTCTTCATGATATATTAAAGAACCTATGTTTCTGAAACGTCTTACTATTCATGGTTTTAAGTCTTTTGCCGATCGTACGGAGATTGAATTCAGCGATGGTATAACTGCCCTTTTAGGTCCCAATGGCTGCGGAAAATCCAATGTGGTTGACGCGGTCAAATGGGTTTTGGGAGAACACGCAGTCAAATCCCTGCGGGCGGAAAAAATGGAAGATGTTATTTTTAATGGCACCGAATCCCGCAAACCCCTGAATGTGGCGGAAGTAACCCTGGGCATTGCCAATGAAGCCGGTCTTTTGCCTATGGATATGCCGGAAATCGAAATAAAACGGCGGCTCTACCGTTCCGGGGAAAGCGAGTATTACATCAATGGAGCGCATGTGCGTCTTAAAGATATTCGTGAACTCTTTTGGGATACAGGTGTCGGAAAAATCGCCTATTCGGTGATGGAGCAGGGGAAAATAGATCAGATTCTTTCTTCAAAACCGGATGAGCGGCGCTATCTGTTTGAAGAAGCGGCCGGTATCACCCGTTACAAGGAACGGAGCGTAGAAGCCGAGCGCAGCCTTGCTAAAGCCCAAGAAAACGAACGCCAGATTGCGCTGATCCTTGGTGAAGTAAAACGCTCCCATGATAGCCTCAAAATTCAATCCGAAAAAACGTTAAAATACCGCGCCTTTAGGGATGAGATTTTCAATTATGAACTGGACATTCAACTGCTGCGGCTGAAACAGTTCAGGTACGAAAGGGATGATCGAAATGAAACCTTAAAGCGCCGTACTGTTGACCGCAACCGTATCCGCTCGGAGATGGAAGCGGAGAACAAAGCCCTGGAAGCGAACATGGACGAAGTGAACTCCATGGAAGCCAGGCTGGTTGATCTTCAAAAAAACATTTACGGTCTTGCGCTGGAAAAAAACGCCCGTGAAAATGAGATTCGCCTTTTCAACGAACAGCGCGGCGAAACTGTCGTTAAAATCGGACAGAATGAAGGACGGGAAAAACAGGCTGTTCAAAAAATTGCGGGATTGAAAGAAGATGCTGCAGGACAGGACGCTGTGGTCAACGATCTGCAAAAACAGACCGGAAGCATAGAAGAGAATATCCGCTCATTTGAAGAAAATATTCAGCTTGCTTCCGCGCGCATCAATGAAAACGAAGCTGCGGTGCGTAAAGCTGAGGAAGAGATTCACAATATTGAAAAAGAACAGGCAGCATTTGAAAAAGAATTGGCAAAAATCACCGATGACATTGTGGCGGAATTGGACGCGGGCTTAAAAAAAGCCGGATATTCGGCGGCAGAACGGCGCAGCGCCGAAGCCGCGTTACACGAAACATTAGGCCGCCTGCGGACGGTTCTTTCCGGCAGGGAAGCGTTGATCCGCGATTTGTCCGCCGCCGCAAAAGCGGCTTCGGGAGCCGGTCCTGATGCCGCGGAACTTGGGCGCATCACCGCCGGTCTTGCATCTGGTCTTGCCGAAGCTGCCGCCGATGCGGAAAAGGCAAAAGCGCTATTTCAAAGTTACTGCGAACATTCCCCCGCGTTTATTGATGAATTTCTTTCCCCGGAAGGCATTATTACCAAAAAACGCATTTTGGATACGCAAATCAGGAACGCGAAAGAAGGCATTGAACAGCGGCGGGAAAAGATAAAAAACCTGCGCACAGACAACATTACCCTGATGGCAAAAATTGACGAGTACCGCGCGACTCTTGAAAACCTGCGTGTCAGCCGTGCGCAGATGAAAGCCCGCGCTCAGTCCGCACAGGAACAGGCTAAACTTATCCGGCGGGAACTGTCAGGTCAGGAAGCGGTATTAAATAATATTCGCGATGAGCTTATTTTTGACCGCAGGCGGCTTGAAGATATTGATGAGCGCATTGCCGGCATTCACAAAGATATTTCTGAAATCGGGAAAAAGACCGCCGCGCTGACTGCCGAACTTGAAAAACTGGAAAAAGATATCCGTAAAAGAAACGACAATGTTGCAGGCAGAAAGGAAATTATCAATAAGCGAATGGCGGAGCTTTCCAAAGTACAGGAAGCCCTGGAAAAAATTCATTTGGAACTGGTGCAGTCTGAAACGGAAATAAAAAACATTCAGGATAATTTCAGGGAGACCCACTCCAGGGACTTGATGGAATTTGAGGATCGCATTTATACCATTACTGTCTCTCCCGCCGATCTGCGCGAAAAGCTTGCGCAAGTCCGCGCAAAAATGAAAGACCTGGGGGCTGTAAACCTCATGGCTCCCGAAGAATTCGCGGAAACAAAAGAACGGTACGATTTCCTTACCGGTCAGATGGCGGACATTGAAAAAGCGCGCAAAGACCTGGAAGACCTGACGGCGGAGATTCGTCAGGAATCTTCGCAGTTATTCCTTGATACTTACAACCGCATCAAGAAAAATTTTCACAATATGTTCAGGCGGCTTTTCGGCGGCGGACGCGCGGAACTGCGGCTTTCTGACCCCAATCATGTGCTGGAATCGGGCATTGAAATTTTCGCCCAGCCGCCGGGGAAAAAACTGGAACATTTAAGCCTGCTTTCAGGCGGCGAATGTTCCATGACTGCGGTGGCTCTGCTCTTTGCCACATATATGGTAAAACCCAGTCCCTTCTGTCTGTTAGATGAAATAGACGCCGCTCTTGATGACCAGAATGTCATCCGCTTTGTGCAGCTTCTGCGCGAATTCAACGATACCAGCCAGTTTATTGTCATCACGCATAACAAAAAAACCGTTACCGGAGCGGGAACACTCCTGGGCGTTACCATGGAAGAATCCGGTATTACCAAACTGATAGCCGTGCGTCTTGAACATGAAGAATTGGCGATTGCGGATTCAGAGCCGCCTCAGCATGAACTGTGGGACAGTGACGGCGTCTTTGAGGAAGAGGATGTTCCTCCGGAAGAAGGCAGGGAACTGCCGAAAGGCGTAAATGATCCGAAAAAGGTTACTCCATCACAGTTAAGGCCGATAAAGGCAAGAGCATCAAAGAAGCAGCCTCAGGAAACACACTAGAGTTGTTCGGAAACTGATGTTTCCAAACAACTCTAATTTTCTTTGCTTTATTTTTCCGTTAAGTTATCCACCCCGTTGTCCCAGGCTGCTTCGGCAGGAGGCGTTGCAATGTATTTGGTACACCGGTCAAGGTATTTCTTTGCCAGCAGATCAGATTTGTTTCTCTCATAAATCGTTTTGAAAATGTTCTGAGCGGCGAGGAAATCACGGTTTTCATAGAAGTTAAAGCCCTGTTCCCAGCTTTTTACCATTGACAATAATTCCGGCGGAGCTTCGGATACGATGTCCAAAAGTTCATACAGCCGCAGCGGAGTGTTGATGCCAACTACCCGGACTCTGCTTAACGGACGGATAACGAATTCATCTCCGATTTGCGCTCTGGTGTATTCGCTTAACAGGATGCCGCCGGTATCGTACTGTTTATTCACTCCCTCAAGCCGCGCCGCCAAGTTTACAGCGTTTCCCATTATGGTGTAGTCCATCTTGTTAGGAGTACCCATGTTGCCAACCACCATGTCGCCTGTGTTTATGCCAATTCTGGTAAAGATAGGCGGCTCATCAGCATTTTTCATTATTCCCTTTGCGACTAACGTATCAATTACCTTCTTCGTGACAAGCCCCTGAGCTACGGCATCACGGTTAATTTTCGCCTCAGCCTTTTTCATGTGAACCGTGGCGCGGCAGGTCAATGCAGCATGATTTTTCATGTGGATTGGCGCGCCGAAGAAGGCGATGATCGCATCTCCTTCGTATTTGTCGATTGTTCCCTGATTATCAAGCACAATGTTGCTCATTCTGGTCAGGTAAAAATTGAGCAGTTCAACCAGTTTTGTCGGATCGCCGAGAGCTTCCGAAATTGTAGAAAAACTGCGGACATCGGTGAAAATGGCTGTCATTTCCCGTTTTTCACCCCCCAGTTTTAACTGGGAAGGATCAAGAATGATTTGTTCAATAACTTTGGGCGACAGATATTGGGAGAATGCTGATTTAATGAAACGTTTTTGACTGCCCTCTGTTGCGAAATTGTAAATCATAACGGTAATAAACGCGCCAAGACATCCCGCAAGGAATGTTACCATGGGAAGCCACAAGTTGCCGTTGTTATATGCAATAAATGACCCTGCGATGATGATAATTACAAAAACACCAGTTCCTCCGACTGAAAGAGAGATTCGGTGTGTAAAAAGGGCAAGAGAAACCGTAAGCGCCACCGCCGCAAACAGAATCAGCAGATTGAAAACCTGCGTACTTTCGCGGATAAAATCCCCCTTAAGCAGATTGTCCAGCATGGTTATGTGACATCCCATTCCAGGGTAAACGGAATTAATTGGCGTACTGAAAATATCAAAAAGCCCCGGCGCATAAAATCCGAAGAATAAATGGGCACCCTCAAAATTTTCCGGCGATAACATCGGTTCTTTACCCTGCTTCAGCGCTTCGGCGCTTTGAAGAATGTCCGAAGCCATGTACCAAATGTAGCGGTCTATCTCTCCGCGATAACGCAATAACGCTTCTCCGTTTTTGTCAATCGGGATGGAATAATTTTCCCATTCAAGGGTACTGTTTTTCTTGTTATAGCTGATTTTCCGCCCATGCCCTGAAACCAAAAGTGAAGCGGCGGAAAGTCCCGGCACAGCCTTACCGTCAAACATGGTAAAAGGACGCAGACGGCGGATGATGCCGTCAGAATCCGGTTCGCCTGTAACGCATCCCAAAGCCCCGGCGGCATCCAGCAGTTCGGGAATGGGAAACTGCGCGCCTATGCCCTCCCCAATGTCAAAACGATCCAGCATGTCGCCGAAGTTTTCGGTTTGGAACATGGGCGAATTTACCACCGACGGCCAGGAGCGGCCGCTTCCGGTTTGGCTTGAAAAAAAGACAGCCTGAACAACCTTCCCGTAATCCTTCTCGGCCCTTGCAAAAGAAGCGTCATCTTCTCTGGCGTTCAAACTGTGCAGGCTGTTTACTATATTCCTGAACAATGGCGCTGACTCTCTGGCTTGCCCTGCGGCAATGGCAAATTGGGCAGCTTCCAGATTGCTAATCGTGTTGTCAATTATTTCATCCTGCCTGGCGTTCCGGTAAATTGATGGTTCAGAAAAAAGAACGTCGAAAGCGACCGATTTTGCGCCGCCCAGATTCATGTAATTTACGATTTCGGCATAAGCCTGCCTCGGCCAGGGCCAGCCCCAGCCTCGTTCCTTTTGCGCCCAGTCAAGGCACTCCTGCTTCAGCAGGACTACGATAATGTCATCGGAACGGCGGCTGTTTTCAGCCAATAGCCGGACTCTCAGATCATACGATTTATATTCAAGAAAATGGAAAACCCCCGCCAGGTGCAGAAGCGTTATCACCATAAACACCAAAACGGTGATAATCAACGCAGTGATTTTCTTGTTTATTTTTTTTCCCTTTGCCATGGTATTACTCCTATAGTCAAAAATATAACACATTACGGAATAATCAACCAGTGACATGGAGAAAGCGTTCCTGTTCAAGCGGCTTCCTACTGGAAAAAACTCAACTTTTACCCGATAATTATGAATATGAATGATATAAATCAAAGAAAAGTTCCATTTACATGGGCTTGGATTCTGTCAACCGTGATACTCTGCGCGGCGTTTGCGCTTGCGCTTATTCCAAGAGTTGAGGCGCAGGGAAATGCCGAACCGGCTTTTGGGGGAACGCAGAACCCGGCTGCGCAGATGCGGAAATATTCCAGCACAATGCAGCATGTATTTGACTTTATTTACCGCCATTATGTGGATGAAATTGATCCAAAAATAATTTTTGAGGGCGCAATGAACGGAATGTTCAATGCGCTGGGGGATCCAAATTCGGCTTTTTTGCCGGAATCAGAAATGAGTGATTTGAATGACACTACTCAGGGAAATTTTGGCGGAGTGGGGCTTTATATTAATAAACCCGTGGGCGAAAAACCGGACGGAAAACCGCCATATGTGGAAGTCGCTTCCCCCATTGAGGACACTCCCGGCTGGCGCGCGGGGATCAATCCGGGTGACCTTATTGTAGAAATTGACGGAGTGTCTACCGATAAACTTTCAATGGACGAGGTTCTTGGCAGATTGCGCGGTAAGCCGGGGCTGGATGTAAAACTGTTGATCAGGCGTGGGGAAAAACTGGAGTTTCCCATTACGCTGACAAGGGCTGTCATTGAAGTACCCACCGCCAAACATGCAATGATTGGCGACACCGGCTATTTGAAACTGCTGACATTTACCCCCATGACCGCGGGCAGGGCAAAAGAAGCTATCGATGACTTTAAACTCAAAAACTATAAAAGCCTGATTCTTGATTTACGAAACAATTATGGCGGGCGGCTTGATGCGGCAGTGGATGTTACAGGCCTTTTCCTTAACGGCGGGCTTGTGGTGAGTACCAAATCCAGAATTGATTCGGAAAACAGGGATTTCAACGCAAGGCGGTCATTGTATGCCGTTTCTGCCGATATACCGGTCATTGTTTTGATCAACAGAGGTTCCGCCTCCGCTTCGGAAATAGTTGCCGGCGCGCTCAAGGATCGGGGAAGGGCATATCTTGTCGGGGAGAAATCCTTTGGAAAAGGTTCGGTGCAGCAGGTGTATAATCTGGAAGAAGTCGGCTTTAAGGTAACCACCGCGCGTTACTACACTCCCAGTGATGTTAATATCGACAAAATCGGAATACCTCCTGACCGTGAGGTGAAGTTTCCCGAATACACCGAAGCGGACGCCGAAAAAGTGAATGAACTTATCAAAGCCAACAAGATTCCAGAATTTGTAGCGCAAAAACCGCGGGCAAGCGCAGCGGAGGTTGAAGCATTTGCCCAAAATCTGGAACGGGAGTATCATCTAAATCTGTCCCTGCTAAAGCGGATGATTAGGAATGAATTAAACAGGACAACCATTGCCCCGGTTTATGATTTGGAATATGATGTTCAATTACAGGAAGCGCTGAATATTTTACGGAGCGGCAATTACCTCAACCTGATGAAGACTACTAAAACACTAAAGACTCTGCAGGAAGAAGCAGAAATAGAATTGCCGCTTGCCTCGTGAAACATTTTATCTTGAATACCGCGCCGGACAGGGACGGTATTGTCAGGCTTACCGGTGATGATTACCGCTATCTTGTTCGTGTGCGGCGTCTTGCTGCGGGGGAATTTTTCCCCGCACTCCTTCCCGGCGGCGAAGAAATACTGATTCAGGCGCTTTCGGCAGCCAGCGGCATTCTTACCGGCAAATGCGTTTCCTCCGTTAATTCGGGAACAGCGTCTTCTGAAGCAGCATCCCTGCCCCCGATCATTCTGATGCAGGCGCTTCCCAAAGGCGAAAAGATGGATTTAATTGTTCGTCAGGCAGCCGAAGGGGGAATTACCGGAATAGTCCCCTTTGTGTCGGAATTTTCTGTTACGAAGATAAACCAAAAGGGTGGGCAAAAATTTTCCCGCTGGGATCGCATTGTCAAAGAAGCAAGGCAGCAGAGCGGCTCCTCAATACAAACCGCTGTTCAACCGCCGTTGACAATGGAAGGGCTTTTAAATTACTGGGAAAAACTAAAAAAAACCGGAGCGCTTGGCCTGTTGTTCCATCACCGGAATGTTCTGAAGCCCCTTGCGCAGACGAGCCTGCACAGTTATCTTAATAATATTCCCGGTACGGTGGCGCTGGCTGTCGGCCCGGAAGGGGGATTTTCCGACAATGAGGTCTCCCTCTTTCAGGAAGCCGGTTTCAAACCGCTTACCATTGGGGATACTGTTCTACGGACAGAAACCGCGGCGCTGTACTGTGCGGCGGCAATTCGCATTTTATTATTGGAGAGGAATTCGTGGGAATTGAAACAAGTGAAAACCGGCAGCGTGTAAACCTGCTCAAAGTCCCTGTTGATATTATCGCGCCCGATCAACTCGGTAACGTGGTATATGATTTGTTGAAACAAGACAAAGAACACAACATCGTGCTTCTTTCCCTGTGGGATTTACTGCGCGCCAGAAAGAGCGGAGAATACCGCAGCTATATTATGCGTGCGTCCCTCGTCATTCCCATTTCCAAAAGTATAATCAACGGAATTAAATTTTTATCGAAAGTAAAAGCTGTCCGATATATGCCCTTTGATTTTGTTGTCAGCCTGCTTACCGTTTTGGAAGACCGTGAATTTTCATGCTACCTTCTGGGCGGCAAAAACCGCGTTCTTCTGAAAGCGGAAAAAAATCTCCGGCAGACATTCCCCAGGCTGCGCATTGTCGGGCGTTTTCCCGGTTCATTCAAGCGTCAGGAAGAAATGACAATTATAAAGGCGATAAAAAAAGCATCGCCGTCCCTGCTTCTGGTTGGCAAAGGCATCCGCGGAAAAGAACGCTGGATAGCCAGAAATAACCTTGCTCTGGGAAACAGCGGCATGCGGCTCTGGTGCAGCGATCTTTTTGATGTTTTTGCCGAACGCAAAAAACATCCTTCGCGCGCCGTTTTTGACAGCGGCCTTGAGTGGGTGGGTTATTATTTCCGCCGCCCGTATAAGTTACTGAGGATATTTCCGTACATTTATTATCTGTTGTTACTGCTCGTTTACAAATTGTTTATCAAGGATTGATAGAGCTTAGCCGCGCCGCTTTGACGAAAATATCTTTCAGATACTTTCCCTCTCGGTCTGTTAATCCGGAGCGTGAAACAACATCGCGCAGGAAACGGGTCTGCATCTCCCTGCCGGGTTTTTTGTAAAAACCCAGACCGGCAAGAGTATCCGTTATCGAAGCGACAAGCGCGGATACTTCCTCCCTGTTCATCGCCGTCCACTCTCCCTTGACAGGGGTTTGCGGTTCAATGGCCCTGAACAGCTCATAAGCGTATATCTGCACTGCGTGGGAAAGATTGAGGGAAGGCTGTGCGCCGGAAGCGGGTATGTGAGAAGCAATGTTGCAAAGCTCAAGTTCGGACTCTTCAAGGCCGGTGCGTTCATTGCCGAAAACGATCGCTGCCGGTCCCGGCTGCTTTGAAAGCCATTCCGCCAGAGTACGGGGATCCATGGAAACGCTCTTCCTGTTGCGCCCGCGGCGGCGGGTAGTACCTACTATCAGGGAACAATCGGCGGCAGCTTCCGCAAGGCTGTTAAAGACACCGGCGTTTTCCCATATTTCCTGCGCATGAACCGCCCTTTTAAGAATTGATTTGGTATCCAGTGTATTTGAGGCAGTCAGCCTTAGCCCGGAAAGCCCCATATTTTTCATGGCGCGGCAAACTGCCCCTATGTTTCCTGGCTCCGAAGCGCGGCACAAAATAATTTTTATATCTGACAAAATCATTCAAATATATTTTTGAAACTATTCCAAAACATCAGTTTTTGTAACAAGCTCAACCAACCATTTCGGTGTTTTCAACAAGCCATCTGATCTGGTTTCTGATTGCCCAAAACCCGTAAATTCCAAAAGTGATAAGGGTTAATAACCACCATATAATATAACGTCCGAATAAACCGCCGCCTGTTCCTTTGAATGTAAACCGTTTCCCGCCGATGGTTGTGTTATTGCAAATCCATCTTAAAGCAATACATTCCAGCCACGGTAACGCTATACCAAGGGTAATTAATGAAATAAAGCCCGCACAAATACAGAACAGGAAAATCTGCAAAACTTTTCCTTCAAATTTTGATCCCATAACTTTCTCCTATAAAAAGATTTTTTTGCAGCATTACTTTTGGGTTGCCGCAAAACCCGTCAAAAAATGTCAACAAAACTGATGTTTTGGAATAGACTCAATAATCCTTCACTAAATTGTCAAATATCAATTTAGCCAAAATGGCACACCCGGTCAATTTCAACTAAAGCTATGTTACTATCTTTGGAATATTATGTCAATGTTTTATAACGAATCGTAAATAATGTTAAACACCGTTTTGACAGATTTGACATCCTTTTTATTTGCTTGTAACATGATTAAAAGGATGTATCATGGGTAATAATGATATAGTTTCCGGGTTTGATGACGAAAAAGACGAAAGCCTTAAAATCAGGCTTGAAAAGGTTTCCAGCGCTGAAAATTGCCTGCTTTTGGCTTTAACAGGGTACATTGACACCTATAATTCCACTCATTTTCAAAAACGCGTTCAAAAGGCGATAGATGCCGGTTTCCATAAGTTGATCTTTCAGTGCGAAAGCCTCAGTTATATCTCATCAACCGGCATTGGTTCTTTTACAGTGTTTTTGAAGGCAGTAAAATCGCAGGACGGAGATATTGTGCTGCTTAACATTCAGCCCAAGGTCTCCGAAGTCTTTCAACTTCTCGGGTTTTCCCAATTTTTCAGTATCAAAAACAGCCTGAACGATGCTGTCCACTCCCTTGACTCCGGCGCAGCCCATGAAAAACCTTCCGCTTTTCCGAGACTTATTTCCTGCCCCATTTGTTCTAAAGAACAAAAAATTGTCAAAAAGGGGCGTTTCCGCTGTCACGAATGTAAGACGATTCTGGTAATTGACGAAACCGGCCATTCCTTATTATGATGAAAAAGTTGATATTTTATGAAGGAAGTACATGGTGGAAAATAAAATCGAACAATATCTAATCGATCTGATGCTTACGTACCAGCAGATGGATTCCAATCTATGGCTGCTGGATGATCAGGAACATTCTCTGCACGGGGTAGCGGTGATGCAGGCGGCTCCCCTCGTCATTATCCGCGCGGAAATAATGGATATTCCCAAAAAAAATGTTCTGGAGCTTTACACAAAACTGCTTGAACTGAACGCCACCGATGTTATTCACGGCGCTTATGCGCTTGATAACGGAAAGATCGTTCTTATTGACACAATGGAATATGACAACATGGATTATGATGATTTCAGGGCAACGCTAGATTCTTTCAGTCTTGCCCTTACTCAGCATTATCCGATTCTTTCTGTATACCGGGAAAAGACCCAGGAAGGGGGGAAATAATGGGCATTTTTTCACGACTTAAAACCCTTATTTCGTCAAATGTAAACGATATGATCGGCAAGGCTGAAAAGCCGGAGAAAATGCTGAATCAGCTCATCATAGAGATGAATGAGCAGCTTATCGAATCCAAAAAAGCGGTAGCTATGGCAATCGCGGACGAGAAAAAGCTGGAACGCGAAAAGGACAACCAGTTTGCCCAATCCAGAGAATGGGAACGCAAGGCAATACTGGCGGTAAATGCCGGCAAGGACGATCTTGCAAAAGAGGCGCTACTGCGCAAACAGGAATATGACAATGCCGCCGCTGAGTATCAAAAACAGTGGGAATCCCAAAAAACTTCGGTTGAATCGCTGAAAGAGAGCCTGCGGGAACTCCAAAACAAGATTGAGGAAGCTCAGCGCAAGAAAAACCTACTCGTAGCCAGAGCAAAACGCGCCGAAGCCCAGCAAAAAATACAGAACACCATTTCCAATGTGTCAGGCAACCGCAGCGCCTTTGAAGCCTTTGACCGGATGGCCGCCAAAGTCGATCAAATGGAAGCAATGGCGGACGCCTCCAAAGAACTGGAAGACCTCAGCAAGAACGCCAGCCTTGACCGGCGTTTCGCGGAACTGGAAAAATCCGATGCTTCAGCCGATATAATGCTTTTGGAATTGAAAGAAAAGATGAAGGCGCTGCCTGGGAATTGAAAATACCGGTTTTTACGCATAAAATACACCCTTCCAATCACAGTGGAAAACATGTGAATAACTCCTTAATAATTCCCATAGTGTATTAATTTTTATACCATTCGCCATTGTTCCGTACATAATCAGATAACGTACAGCGCTAATTCCTTACAGCATAAGGAATTACGTGATTTATATACTTGAATTAGCGTCTTTATTCTTGAAAAAATCAAAACCAGCAAATTTCGTTGTTTTTTGCAGCTTGTGGGTAAGTTGTGGAAAAGTAGTAAATTATAGCTATCTATGATTTGTATTTATAGATGAAACCGAAGGAGAAACAATCGCCACACTTTTGACCAACCGGCGTGAAATACAGAGTAACTTTATTCCCATTCTCAGAACCAGCATTCTCAGTGTAATCAAAAAACAAGAACACTACTTTCAGCGTTCGCTGATAACCAATCTGGATACCATTACCGCCATAGGGCAGGATGTTAATGCCGACTTCGTAATTGCTGGGAGTATTCAATCCTTTAAGGGAAATAATTTTTTGTTTATTAACATAATGGATATAAACACCCGGCAATTGGTGGCCGGGGATTACAAACAATTCAAAAAGAAGGAAGACATACCGGCTCTGTTGATCGATATGGCAAAAAAAATAGTACGAGTCCCCGGAAACAAAAACAAGGATATGTTGGAACTGGCGGTTCTGCCATTCAGCATACCGGAAAGTGAAGCGACAGTCCGGGAAACCGAAGTGCTGGCACAGATAGCGTCAATTGAAATTATGAACAGCGGGAAGTATGTGGTACTGCCGCGTACCAATGCCATAAACCAGGCTTTGGGACAAAAGCTGTTTGAGCCTTCGGCATTGGGAGACCGGATTGTTCTGCAGAATCTTGGAAAGGCACTAAACGCAAAATATATCCTTGCTGGTCAAACAGGCAGCATAGGAACAAAACGGTATATTTCCATGCAGATCGTGAATTTGGAAGACGGATGGCAGTTAAGAGGGAGCGATGCCGAATATCAAACAATCACCGATTGTATAAATCGTATACCGCTTCTTGCTCAGGTGATAAGCGATCAAAAGACAGAGGCAGCATGGCGTGAAATGCGTGAAGATAAGCGCCGGTTCTGGAGTATTGGGGCAAATGTAGGCAGTATGTATGGTGTTCCTCCTTTACTGGGAATTGGTGCGATGGGTTTCATAACAGGGTATTTTTCAGTGATGGGCGTTGGTTGGGGGATTCTTGGAGGTTTGTCTTGTGGAATACCGTTTCTTGTTGCCGGTGGTGTACCACCAGTTTTAGGTAGTATGTCAGGATTATTTTCTCCCGGTGTCTCTGGAAACATAAACACAACTCTTGCACCTTTTCCATATTCATTTCTTGAACTTGGCTGTGATGCGCTCTTTATTAACCCAAATGGAACAGAAGGGCAGGGTTATATTTCCTTTTACCCTTATGCAAATTACAATATTTTTATTGGTCCGGAAGGTTATGAAAACGGCGGCTGCTTTATTGGTCTTGGTTCAGGTCGTATGTTTACTATCAAGGGAACAGCAGAACGAATAGATCATATTGATTTACCACATGATAAATTTACCCTCAATGCGGTTCTTGGCGGGAAAATCGGCAAAAATCCGCATTATTTCGATGTGCGTGCCATTGCCGGATATGATTTTTACGATGGTATATATTATACGATGCTTTGCGGTTATTCATTTAGAATTAAAAGATGATTGAAGGACGAAACCTTTCGACAGCAGTTTCCATCACCAAATTTACCCAGAGGAAACATTGTGGTGTCTGTCACTGAATTTGCCTGATGGTCTCAGGCGACAGATTCATAATGGAGGAGTAACCCTAGTCAGCTTTAAAACCTACTTTCCTTTTTGGCTTCCGGCTTGTCCGTCCCCTTTAACGGCTCAATTCAGGCAAAATGCCCGCACAGGGCAGAAGGCGCATTGCGGCATTATTTCCTATATTGACATTACGTAATATTACGTGTATATTAATTCTATAGAAATTAACTATGACAAAGCGGGAACTTGAACAGAAATTGCATAAAGCCGGGTGGGTAATAACCCACGGTAAGGCGCATGATCAGGCGACAAATCCACAGAAGCCCGGAGTAAAAATCCCTATACCGCGGCACACCGGGGACATTCCCAAAGGAACAGCAAAGGCCATTTTGAAAGATGCAGGAATTGAGTAGCTCCTGCGCCTTTTCATAAAAACAATAGAGGAGGAAGGAATATGAAATATGTATATCCGGCAATTTTCACTGCCGAAGAAGGGAATATTCTCGTAAGTGTTCCGGATCTACCGGGGCTTCATACATTCGGCAGCAATATGGCAGATGCCATTTATATGGTCCAAGATGCCATTGAAATGTGGTTATGGGACGCTGAAAACAAAGGAGAAGCTATTCCCCCCGCCTCCAGTCATTCAACAATTGCTAGGAAGCATACATCACCCAGTAAAATAGTGAGTATGGTGGCTGCCGATACAAACGAGTACCGTCGGCAAAATGACACCCGTGCTGTTAAGAAGACTCTGTCAATTCCCGCATGGCTTAATCATCAAGCAGAAACGGCTAATGCCCCTTTTTCCCAAATTTTGCAACAGGGGTTGAAGGAATATCTGCATATCGCTCAATGAAGTAACACACAGTGATGTCTGTCACTGAATTCGTCTGATGGCATTATGCGACAAATAATGGAGGAGTAACCCTAGTCAGCTTTAAAACCGATTCGTTTGGTTGGCTTTGGCTGCGCTATCAGGTTGTTTAAGGCTATAATAATATCATTCGCCCGCTTGTCATTCTTTTCAATGTAAAGTAAAAGCAGTTTGCGGAGTTCGGTTATTTGTTCATTAGTGTCTGATTTAGTAAATGCATAATGCCTTAATTGTACAAAAGTACGCATGATCTGAATATTGACTTTAATTGCGATTTCGCTGTTCAAAAGCCCTGAAAGCATTGCTATACCTTGTTCGGTAAATACATAGGGTAAATATCTTGAGCCGCCCCAACTTGAGGTGCCAATTTGGCACCTCAAGTCTGAAAATTCTTTTTCTGTAAGTTGAAACATAAAATCAGTCGGAAAACGCTGTAAATTTCTTTTTATTGTCCTGTTGAGATATTTCGTTTCAACCTGATATAGTGCAGCAAGGTCACTGTCAAACATGACTTTTTGCCCCCGGATTTCATGTATCATGTTTTGGATTGATGTTAGTTTATCTGCCATATTTTTCCTCCATAAAAAAGATTTGATTACCCTATATATGGCATGGAGATGCGGATTTGCTTTACTCAATTCTTGAAAAAGTAACTCCCCTGCGCTTACCTGTCTCCGTCCAGCCGGCAATCCAAGCTCTTGCGCGGGGCGCCGTGCCGTGATAATCTGGAAATGTGAAGAATTTGGCCAAGCTGGCGCTTTTATTCAGTATCAGTTTTGCCGTTATTTTTTTGGCAGCAACGGGCGCACGGCTGTTTTCTCTGCGGGTGGATTGGGCGCGTACTTTGCCGCAGAAGCCCGAAGCTGTTTTATCCTCTTTGATTGTCGCCGCACGCTGGGCTTTATCGCTGACTTTATACGGCTCGCTGCTTTTAGCCTTAAGTTATGCCGCAAGGGGTCATTATTCCGCACTCTTATCATTGATTTGCGTGGTTGCCCTTTCGCTTGCTTTCAGCTTTGGCATTTTGTTTGCCCTCGATCATTGGGAAGCTGTGCCTCCCGCCAAGGGCGCCGGCATACCTCTGGGCGGCAACGGTGTAATCCTTTCCAATTCGCTGAATAGGAATGAAACCTCTATCGTTCTGCTGAACGGGCCGGCTGAACCTCTGGGGCCGAGGGTCGCGGCAATACCGGACAGGCCGCTGCTTTTTCAGGAAGGAGCTTTAAGCGTGGGGTTCGATCTGCCTCCTGTTCCTTTCGGGGACGATACCCCGTGGTTTTTGAAAAGCCTCTCCATCGACATTAAACTTAGCGCTGAACAACTCAGGCAGCGGTTCAATGCGGGAAACATCTCTTTCCTGATTTACGCGGGCGCATTGATTTTTCTTTTAAGTTCACTTGGCTTCACCATGAAAATCAGCGCATGGCCGCTTGCAAATCTGTTTATCGGCGCTCTGGCTTTCCGGGGCATTCTCGCGCTTGAAACCTTTTTTAATACGCCGGAGATGCAGTTGATATTTGAGTCTTTTTTGAAAAATATGTTTCCGGTTGCGCTGACAGTTCCGTTGATTTTCTTTACTTTTGGCATGTTGGTGTCTGTCTATCAGATATTGGTGTACGCGGCAAAAAAACGGAGTTATGATGACGATTAACAGAGAAACGATACGCGCTCCTCATGTGATTTTCTTTCTCTATATGCTTGCCGCGTCTCTGCTCATAATAGTTTTCCGTTTTATTTTTCCGGGGGCCGAACCGCCGCTGCTGCTTTTTTCACGTGAATGGCGGCTGGTACGGGGAGCGCTGGAATTATTTGATCTGTTTCCCTCTTTGGCTTTCTCCGCGCTGGTGATTCCGTTTGGCCTCGCCGCCTTTGAAGATTTTAACCCGAGTTTTTCAAAATTCTTTTTCAAGCGTATGCTTGGCTCTGTTATAACCGCTATCTGCGCGGCTGTTATTTATGGCGGCATTTTCTTTTTTGCCTTTCCGATGGTTAAGGATTACGAAGAAAATTTACGCTTTACAGGCGAACTCTACCGGATGGCAAAAGATCGCGCGTACACAAACAGTTGGGCGGGTGAATGGCATGAGGCTTCGCAGTTTCTCAGCATTTGCGATCATATATGGCTGAACAATCCTGATTTGTCCGGTTTAAAAAACGAGATCGAAATAAATCTTTCTAAACTCAACGCTCTTGAATATGAAGAGAGGACTGCCGCTAGGACAGCATTGGCCGAGGAAAGGCATAGTGTGTCCACTTCTGCATTGCACGGAGAACAGCAGCCGGTAACCGCAGCACAGGCTATCACCATGAGTAAGACTGCCTTTGATGAGCATCGTTTTTATGACGCTCACTGGCTTGCCGCCCTCGGTGAACGGATAGCTATAGAAAAAAGCCCTGAGGCTGCGACCGCCGCCCGTCTTGCGGGAGAAGCATGGAATAAAATTGAATCTCAGTCGCCGAATCCAAGGGAAAAGAATCTTTATTCGTTATATGATTTGAAACGTTCAGGCTATCTTGCAATGAACGCGAAGGAATGGATACGCGCCTACTATATTTTTCTGGAATTGATAGCTAAGACCCCCGATGATCCCGATGTGGTTAATTTTCTTGCCGCAAGTGAACGCGGAACCACGGAAGTCGCTTTTTTTATTGACGAGATGCAGTTGTCGCTTGGCGAGATACTTACCGGCGCGGTGTTCTCTCTGCCAAGTCAGAAGGGCAGGGCAGTGCTGCGTTTTTCAAGCCTCTCCACATCGCAGGATTATGCGTATGGCATGGATTTTGAGTATATGAGTTTTGACGATAAATCAAAGCCGCTAATCAGCGTGTATACGCCATACGCAAAACTGCTGCCTTTTGTCGTTGACGGTGAAGATAAAACGCTCGTTTTGCTGCATGCGCTGGATCGGCACAACAAGAACATAAGCTGGGACGGTGAGTGGCTGGTCGGAAAAAAAACCAGCGCGGGAATTCTTCTGGATGTAAGTTTTGAGGAATTTCTCCTTCTCTCGCAGGTACGGCACGGATTATCAAATCTTCAGATCGATGTGCTTTTTACGGCGGCTAAAACGCTCGGCAATGCGGGATATGTCTCGCAGATTTTTGAAGCTGAAATTTTAAACCGTCTTGGATCGATGGCATTCTTTCTGCCAATGGCAGTTTTTGTTATTATCATAGGCTGGCGTTTCCGCGCAAAGTCAAGACCGCGTTATCTTTTTGTTCCGTTTTTCGCGGTCCTACCCATAGTTTTTCACGGGTTTGTTTTTTTGTACCGGTCTGTTTTGAATACTTTGGGCATTTGGCTTGTCTTAAGCCTGGGTTTCAGCGTAGCTCTCGGCATATTTGTTGCGGTATTGGCGGTATCCTTTTTGTTCTCGTTGATATTATTGGCCGCGCAGCACGGCTAAATTTATTTTTCCAATTCCAGCAATTGACGCTTGAGTTCAATGCCGCCGGCGTAGCCCGTTAGACTGCCGTTACTGCCAATGACACGGTGGCAGGGAATGATAATCGCAATGGGATTGCGATTATTCGCCATGCCGACTGCGCGGCTTGCTTTTGGATTTCCGGTCATGGCGGCTATTTCGCCGTAACTGCGTGTTTCGCCGAAGGGTATTTGTTGCAGGGATTCCCAAACTGTTATCTGAAAATCGGTTCCTTGCAGATCAAGCGGTAAATCAAATTTTTTTCGTTTGCCGTTAAAATATTCGGCAAGCTGCGCCGCCGCATTTTTAATCAGGGATGTTTCTTTCCTTATAATACCGTTGGTTTCTTTATTGTTTTTCCCGTCGAAAAAGACCCGGAAAATAGCTTCATTTTCTTCGGCAATTCCAAGACTGCAAAAAGGAAAATCATAATGGTAAACGCTTTTCATAAAAAACATTGTAACACAATCAGTTTTTTTTGGTTATTAATAATAGAGTTAATCAACGGAGGTTTTGATGAAAAGATTATGTTTTTTCCTGATTTTTACTGTTTTATTGACTGCCATGGTGTCTGCGCAAAACCGGAATGATCGCCGAAGGGATATTAAACCGGTAACTATAGAAGGCGCTTTACAGCTGGAAAGAGGGGCTGTCGCAGTAGCGAGCGGCGAAACCATCTATTATGTCCCGCTGTTGACACGTTATATCGGCTTTATTGAAGGTTTAAAGGAAGGCGCTAAAGTTTCTGTAGAAGGGTATACATTCAGAAATCTTTTGCACCCGGTTAAAGTTACCATTGACGGCAAATCATATGATTTTTCCGCCGGTGACCGCAGGCCGGGCTTCGGAAGAGACCGCGTACCGGGCTGGGGTAGACAAGACCGGCACGGACAAAGCTGGAACAGATGCGGACCCGGCTGCAATGGATGCAATCCCGGCAGCGACAGACACCAGCGGTCTAACCGCGGATGGCACAGAGGCTGGATGTAAGGTGTAAAACCAGCGTCTATTTTTGAAGCCTGCCATAACGGTGGGCTTCAAAATGTCAGTCATATAACCACAATTTAACAAAGAATTAAAAACCCGTTATTTGTAAAAGTTTTCAACCTACTTCACTTTTTTTGAAAAACCTCTTATAATTAATCAGAGTATTTGGGCTTGTTTCGGAATATGACATTTTGGAACATTAAAGTTGTTCGGGAGCATTGATGAAAAAAAATATAGCTGTAGTCCCTCTCCTTCTTTCCAGAAATAAGACTTTAGCCGCCAAAATGTTCTATGGCTTTTATAAAATCGGCAAGACCCAATTTTTCCCGAAACACGACTACAATTTTAATCATTTTAAAAACCTTGCGCTTGTCTACTTCAAACTGACTCCCGCCTGTAATCTTCGCTGCGTAATGTGCGGACAATACGGCGATAAAGGTATAATGAATAACTGCGCTGCCGAGGAAACCAAAAAGATACTTCCTCTTGAAATCTGGAAAAAGTTTATTGATGAAATTGCGCCCCAAAGACCGGTTACCTACATCTGGGGAGGAGAGCCTTTCCTCTACCCCGATCTTTTTCCCCTCGCCAGATACATGGTAGAAAAAGGCCTGTATGTGAGCGTTAACACAAACGGCACTTTGATGGAAAGGCACGCCGAACAAATTGTCCGCGATAAATGGAGTACGCTGTTTGTTTCGCTTGACGCCTTCCGTGATGTAAACGATGCGCTGAGGGGCAAGGGCGCTTATGACAAGGTTATCGCCGGTTTCAGGGCCATCAACCGGGAAAAACAAAAACAAAAATCCAAAATTCCCATGCTTGGAATTGTAACGGTTGTTACCAACAAAAATTATATGGACCTGGACAACCTCGCCGAGGCAACCAGAGAATATAATTTGGATCTTCATATCTTCAATCTGGGAACTTATACCAACGATAATATTGTCGCTACTCAGCGCCGTTTTATGCAGGAAAAACTTGATACAGACATTGACTGCCTTGATGCTTACAACACCGGCTACAATCTGGGTATTGACGCTCAGAAACTTCACAATATTTTACAGAATATCCATTGCAAGAATTTCGGACACCCAATGATAACTGTGCCGGTTTTAAATCCTGAGAAAACCCACACTTATTACGCTGATCTTGAAACGCCTGTACGCAATCATTGCATCGTTCCCTGGTGTCAAACCAATATTGATTACAACGGGGATGTGCATTTTTGCGCTGATTACCCCGATTATATTTTGGGAAATATCACGCAGCAGTCTTTTAAGGAAATATACAACAACGATCGCGCCAACCGTTTCAGAAAGGTTATCCATTCCTGCGAAGGCGGAATGTTCCCGGGATGCCTGCGCTGTTATCAGAATATGCTTTTCGGCAAAAAAATTAAGGGCTATTGACGAACGAAGCGAGGTCGCGGCTGTGCTTGCACAGACATGACCGAGCGAGTGAGGAAACGAAGGGTTTACCCTTTATTAGAGCAACACACCCTGTTCCTGCCTGTTTCTTTTGCGGTATAAAGTGCGCTGTCTGCGCCTGAAATAAATTTGTCAAGGCTGTTGTCCGGTGTGTGTATCCGCGCTGGTGTTTGTGAATTTAAACCAATACTGATAGTCAATTTTGTAGATAAACCTTCAGCGCCAGGAATTACCGCACGCTCGACATTTATGCGTATGTTTTCACCTATATCCCGGCTGCCGTCTAAAGCGGTGTTTGGCAGCAACACGACAAACTCTTCACCTCCCCAGCGGGCGGTAAAATCCGTTGAACGTTTGAGAGTTTTCGTTATGATTTTTGCTATACTTTGCAGAGCTATGTCGCCCTGCTGGTGGCCGTAAGTATCGTTATATGATTTAAAGTGATCCACATCGACCATCATAATGCTGATAGGCAGGTTTTCCCTTAAAGCTCTGCCCCATTCCATGGACAGGCGGTTATCAAAAGCGCGCCTGTTGGGTATTTCCGTCAGTTGGTCTGTCGTACTCAAACGTTCTATTGTACGCAGTTGATTTATGATTCGAATCTGGAGCTGAACTCTAAGTTTTACAATCATGTCATCAAAAGGTTTGCTTATGTAATCGGCGGCGCCCAATTCCAGCCCTTTTTTTTCATCATCGCTGTTGTCAAGTTTTGATATAAAAATAACAGGGATATGTTTTGTTTTGTCTGATTTTTGTATGGCGGCCAGCACTTCATATCCGTTTATATCGGGCATGAGAATATCCAGCAAAATGAGATCGGGCAGATACTTTTCGGCTTTTTCAATTCCTGATGTGCCGTTTTTCGCCGTATAAATTTTATATCCCGATAGTATGTGAGATAGCGCCATAAGATTTGAGCTGTCATCATCAACAATGAGCAGGCTGTTTTTTGTTGCATCCATGTGTTTCATCTCCAGTTTTCTTTCAGTTCAGCAAGAGTATCCATTGCTGTGTCAAAATTAAAATATTCTATCTGTTCTATAAGTTTTTCGCTTCCCGGCAGGCTGCGAAGACGGTTGATCAGATTCAAACATTCAGGATTGCCGCTTTCAAGCAGAGGTTCCAATTCTTCAATCAAGCCCTGTATTTTTTCCGAGTCAACAGGTTCGATTGGAGCGGCTGCATCGCCGGCGGTGCCCGCAAGAGAGTCCAGCAGAGATACAAATTCATTCAAGGCCGCATCCAGCTCGGTTTTAAGAACGCTCTTTTCCATTGGCGTTAAAAGATTTTTTTCGTCCTTCAGGCGGCTTTCCGCATCGGCGGCGGCTTTTTGCAAACCGGTTTTGCCAAGCAGCCCGGCGTTGCTCTTCAAGGTGTGCGCCAGTCTGTGCGCCAGCTTGAAATCGCCCATGTCAATGGCATTGATGATCTCCTGGTATCTGGTTTGATTTTCTTTAACGAAATTTTGGATCAATTTATGCCGCAATTTTTTATCCGCCTCTGTACTCATGGTTTCATTAACGGATTCTTTATTCACCGGCGTGAGATATTTCAAAAGGCATTTCCACAGGTCCTGAGAGGTGAAAGGCTTGCCCACGCAGTCTGCCATCCCGTTGGCGGTGTACTGTTCCCTGTCATCGGACATGATGTTGGCTGTCATCGCTATAATCGGCGTGCCGGTATCCAGTTTAATAATTTCCGAAGCGGCCTCCAGCCCGTCCATCACGGGCATATGAATATCCATGAAAATCAGATCGAAGCGTTTTTTACCGCCCAGCAAATGATGTTTCACCGCTTCCACTCCTTCTTTGCCGTTTTCCGTTACTACGGTTTTCAGCCCCACCCTTGCAAGATGTTCGCATATAACTTGTTGATTCATTTTATTGTCTTCGCATAGCAGAACCTCTCCCTTAAAAACAGGCTTCTCAATCAGTTTGGCTTTGATGGGTTGGTTCAGTTCCGGCGCGTCTATTGCTTTGAATGTCAAATTAAAACTGAAATTACTGCCCAGACCGGGGGCGCTTTTCACGCAGAGTGAGCCGCCCATTAAGTTAATTATATTTTTTGTTATGGCAAGTCCAAGCCCCGTGCCGCCGTATTTGCGCGTAGTGCCCGATTCCGCCTGCGTAAATGGTTCGAATATTTTTACTATCTGCCCGTCCGTCATGCCGATACCTGAGTCTTCTATCTCAAAATGTATAGTAATTTTACCGTCTGTCAATCCTTTGGAAGCTACCGACATTTTGATCTCTCCGGTATTGGTGAACTTTACGGCATTGGACAGCAGATTGATGATCACCTGGCGCAGTCTGGTCGGATCACCGAGCAGCCTCTTGTTGATTGACGGTTCGGTGTGAGTACGCAGCATAATACCTTTTTCTTCGGCCTTCGGCATGATTAGAGTCCGGCAGGCTGCGAAAAGTTCATGCACATCAAAAGGAATATTTTCCAGTTCCATTTTTCCGGACTCGATTTTTGATAAATCCAGAATGTCGTTAATGATCTGCAAAAGCCATTCTGAGTTTTCCAGGATTTTGTTGAGGTATTCTTTTGTTTTCGGGTCAATCGCGCCGTCCAGCGCCAATTCAGAAAAGCCTATGACGCTGTTCATTGGCGTTCGTATCTCGTGGCTCATGTTGGCGAGAAACACTGATTTGGCGCGGGAAACGGCTTCCAGTTTATCAAGGGTATGCCGCATGTCACGTGCAATTCCGCCCCGCTGCATGGCGCTGACAACGATTAAACCCCATGAACGCAGGGCATACGCTTCTTCTTTGGGGAAAATCCGCTGCATTCTGAGATCGTCGTATCCGACAAAACCCCAGAATTCACCCTTCAGGAATATCGGAACAACCAGTATTGATTGAATGCCGTGAGGTTCCAGATGCAGCTGCTCGTTTTCAGGGAAGCGGCTGACAGGACCATTTACACTCTCCTCGTTTGAAAGGGGATTCAGCCAGCTTGGTAATGTATCCTGATACGCGAATTCCAAACCTTCGGGTAAATCCTGAAACCCATCCTTTGTCCACTGAAATATCATTTTGTAACGGAGCTTTTCGTCATTCTCGCGGTAGTTCTGCCATATACTGAGACGGTCAACAATCATGTACTGGCTGACCATTTTCATTCCCTGATTAATTGTATATTCATAGTTCTCAGGGTCTGATGTCAGCAGAAATGCCGCGGCGTCATTGATTACATTTACAAGCTTGTGATACTTATAACGTTGAATGGTGTTGACGGCGAGCAGTCCCCATGATTGCAGAATAGACACATCGTTCTCAGAAAAAATATGCCGTCTATTGCAATCCTCAAGGGAAACAAAGCCCCAGAACTCTCCGTCTGTAAATATCGGTACAACCAATAAGGAACAGACTCGGTAAGCCTCCAGAAAACCCCTGGCTTTACTTGACAGCAAATCCACCGGCCCGTTTATTGTTTTTCCTTTTGAAAGAATATCTTCCAGAAGCGGCAGAGTATCCTGATAAGAATATTCATCTCTCTGCAAGTCGATAATGCTGTATTCCCCCCACCATCTGTACGCCTGTTTGAAATAGAGTTTGCCGCCGGCTTTCCGGCGGTTTTGCCATAATGTCATACGATCAATTTCCAGATAGCGGCCTATTTTTTCCATGCTCTTGTTCAACGCGCCAAAATAGTCCTCTATATCCGGTCTGAACATAAGCGTTGTAGTCTCGTTCATTATGCGCAAAAGGGAATTATGCTTTTCAAGTTCGGAAGAACGTTCTTCTGACAGTAACATCTCTACGTCAGAATTCTGATGGGCGGAATAGTCCATAATATAAATATAGCAGAAAACCCCGTTTTTTTTGACATTTGCCCTTCAATTAGCAATCATATCTTTCATGGGCTAGGCAAAAGAGCCAACTTCGGAGGGGTTGACAATATTATCACTTTTTGTTATGTTTTACTCACAATGCAAGTTGTTGTTCCCATACAAAAACCCTATTTCCCCTTAACCTGCAACCCTGCAACCCTGCAACCCTGCAACCCTGCAACCCTGCAACCCTGCAACCCTGCAACCCTGCAACCCTGCAACCCTGCAACCCTGCAACCCTGCAACCCTGCA
>JAIRRJ010000011.1 GCA_031256035.1 Treponema sp.
GCTGGATCCCGTGGTGCTGCTAACCATTGACCATATTTAACCCAATAATTTTTGTTCCATTTGTTTATATACCGATGAATCAGACTGCCACGCAATAACGGTGACCATTGATTGTCTGGCTTTTTACCCTCAATAACATAGGGTTTTTCTTTCATTATTTTTTCAGACTGTGGTGGCGTCCCTTTCCCTCTTTCAAATGGTTTTACACCATTGTAAACATGACAACAATCTTTTAACTGACAACATCCTTTCACAATACGATCAAATATCGGGCGTTTTTTTGGGTTCACAGTAATGTTTATTGGTGATCCGTCTTTTGGAATATCCAAAAAGGATAATATATGAAATGGTGAAATCGTTTTGTCTCTACAAATTTCAATTTTACAATTATACGTATTTGTCGGTATTGCTTTCTCAAATATTAAAACATGAGTATCCACTACAGCTTCAAATACCTTTTCCGGCAAATGAAGAATTTTTTGCCAGCGATAATTGTTAGTCATGTATAGTCGTATTTTTTTGTAGGTCAATGATAATAACCATGTATTAGAGACAATGACACCAAAAACACCACTATTCTTCAACAATAAAGAGTATTTTTCAAGAAATATCAAATATAAATCTTTCTGATAATCCTGATATTTATACGTTCTTTGAAAATAATCTTGAATAATATCAGGAATTAAATAAGTATACGGCGGATTTCCAATTACCACATCAAAACCGGCGGTATTCATGCCGTTTGCCTTAAAAATCGCCGTAAACTCTTTCTCCCAGTCAAAACAATTCACCTTGATACGGTCGTCATCGGTCAAGGCAAGGTCGCCCTGGGCGTAAAAGTCCGTTCCGATCAGGCTGTTGCCGCATTTGATATTGTTTTCAAGGGAAGGCAGGAGCGTTTTGTCGGAATATTTGAAAAGCTGCCCTTCGGCTTCCTTGCCTTCGTTTTCCAGCAATTTCAAATACAAGGATAACTTGGTTACTTCCACCGCCTGACTGTCGATATCAACGCCGTAAATCGTGGTAGTAAGAATGCGTTGCTTTTCTTCTATCGTGAGTTTGCAAGTTTGAAAAGCTGCTTCATAGATTTTTCCGTTTTTGAGCGCGGACTTTACATTTTTCGGCTGTGTGTAATAATCAAGATGATAGTTCAGCAAATACTGATATGCGCCGACCAGAAACGAACCGGAACCGCAGGCAGGGTCGCAGATTTTTATTTCAGTAATTTCATTTGGCGTTTTGTTTTTGATTTTTTCGCCCACGGTGTTTTGCACGATGTAATCAACAATATACTGCGGTGTGTAAAATACGCCGCCCGCTTTTTTTACTTCTGGTTTCTCCTCAATAATGGCGGTTCGGGTGTCGCTTTTGACCGAGCGGAAACGAATCGTCTTACCGAGGAAACGCTCGTAAATGCTGCCGAGAATCTCAATGGGGAGTACAGAAAATTCGTAAGGACATTCAGGGTAATATAAATTGACAATGATATTTGACAATACTTTGTCTTCAATGCGAACCTTGTCAATCCAGTTCACGCAAGCGAACAATCCTGAATTATATTTAACGTTAGCTTTGGTAAACAGAAGTATCAACTTCTCGTATATATCCGATGTTTTGGCAACAGTGAGCAGCAAGTTTTCATCTTCAATGCCTTTGTCTTCGGCAATGCGCAAAAACACAATACGGTCGATGATTCGCTGTACCACCGTGTTAAGGTTGTAAATTGAAAGTGCAGGATTGTTCTTGGCGATGTTTTTTGCCAGTTCCATACGCCATTCTTCGACAAGAGCCAGAAGTTCGGTATCAACTTCGGAAGTGCCTTTTTTGTTTTTGTTCGCTTCAACATATTTGTCAAAACTGCCTTTAAGAATTGCATCTTTTGAAAAGGTACTGCTGATAAAATCAAAATGCTGTTCATATCGATCAAACGTACAGTAAAAAATGCGGGCTGCGCTTGCCTTGTCGTCTTTATTTGGTTTGATACGGGTATCGTACACGGCGAATTCCGCAAAGTTTGTCAAAATTGAAAGCGGCAGTTTGGCGGTGTACGCATAACGCCGCACCTGATAGGCAGGTTCGGCTGCATCCTTGATGTTGACCGCCGGTTTTTTCGCCTCGACAAAAAACTTCCGCACTCCACCAATACGGAAACTGTAATCCGGCGCTTTTTGCGAACCATCGATCTTTACCTTGTCTTCCCGCACCACATCGCGGTAAGTTTCGGAAAATCCCTGATTATTCGCTATGTCCCAATCAAGCAGGGTGAATAATTTATCGATAAAATCGGTGCGGGTGTTGGCTTCATCGTATTGTGTACTTTTGTACTGGGCGATGTTTGCGGAGAAGAGAGAGATACTGCCACGAAGCCGATCAAGATGGGAGACTTGATGCATGAATACAGGATAATTATTTATTATCGGTCAGACAGAGATGGTATTATGCAAGAGACTAGCACGGATATTTGGGCTCTCGAAAGATATACAAATTCAGAGACATTTTTTATATCAGGTTGGGATAAAGAACCAACAATTATGAATTTATCGACTCCAATAATCGCTGAATCCGCAAGGTGTTTCAAAAACAAACAAAATTTATACTATTACATGACTGAAAATGATGAACTCAAAAATCATTTTTTCACTGAAGTTATCAATACGTGCTATATAAAAATCACTGTGGATAATTTGTCTATTGCTCCAAATGGAACATCAGGTTTATTTCTTAGCATATTATCTCTAAAAAGTAAGTTTAAAATCTCGAATGTTATTATCATTTCACCGACATATTTTTCTATTACGAATGTAGTTAAAATGCTTGATATGAATCTGTTTCAATATCAAGCAAACATATTTGACAATGATAACATTGATTTCGATGAATTAAAGAAAAAAATTATTATCAATAGTATAGAACTTATAATAATTACGGATCCATTATTTGGAACAGGTGTATCAATCAACGATTCTGATTATGTAAATATTCTCAATTTAGTCAAAGAGCTCAATATTTGGTTAATAATTGATTATACCTATGGCGGCATGGAATGGGAAAAACCTGTAACAATTATTAATGAATTAATAGTCGGAACAATAATAGAACATCCTAAAACTATTGTCGTTGAAACTATATCAAAGCGCCTTTTCCTCAATGGTATAAAATTTGCTATAGTTTTTTCAAATCCTGAAATAATAAAAATAATTGAAAATCTATCAGAATCATTTATCGGTTCTTTCTCATATGTTCAAAATGAGTTATTCAAACGAATTTACACATCATTAAATGCTGCATCTGTCATAAAGCAAATTGAAAAAAATATAGAACACATAAAACTAACCTTTGAAAGTATAAAATCCGTAATTATTGGGAAAAATGCTTTTCTGAGTAATTGTGTCAGCGGTTATTTTGTATTAATGGGGATACCTGTTCAACGACTGAATTGTTTGTCTGATATGGAGGCTGCATTTGCAATAATTGATAAAGTCAATGTATTTACAATACCCCATAGTCGGTATCATTTTGTAGATAACGATTATTACCATTTTAGGATAAATTTATCAATGGATAGAACACAACTAATTCGAAACATGAATAAATTATCAGATGCCTATCTTTATTGATTTAACTATATTGGATATTGCTTTATCTATTGTTGGCAAAGATAATAAATCATAGGCATCATTATTAATAATTTTAGCTATAGTTGCTGTTTTTGCAATAGATTCAAGATCATTGATTGTAGTATTATCGCTGAGTTTTGCAAGCAAAGATTTTCCAAATTTTCTTTTAAATGAAAATTCCATGATTATTCCGGCAGTATTTTTCAAGATTAATAGTATTAACATAGCACAACATGCAGGGATCAAAAATGTTAGTTCCCAAGACCCCTTTTTTTGATCTAGTAAACAGTATAATTCTGGAATATAGGTATATCTTAGTGAGTTTTCTATGAGACTATTTGCTACAGCTACCGCCTCTTCAAAATCATCTGTATTACATTGAAACGAAATCAATGCAAAACCATTATATGGGATTGTGCTAATAAATTCAGGACTTAATTGATATTCTCCGGCAGACATAATATGTTTTATCATTTCTATTTTACTTAAAAGGCCAAGTGTTTCTTCAAATGTAAACTGTTGCCAATTGAACCGATCAAGGTAGTCTAATATTTTTACTAATTCATCAAAAGGGAGCATCGAATATCTGATATAAAAACAAATAGCCGTTAAGATATTACTTAACTCAGTATGTCTAAATTGTATAATTTCAAATGAGCGTAGACGATCTATCGCTTTTATTATGGTATCTGATATGCCATAAAGATTCTTTAATATAACAGTTGCATTAATAAACTCGAAATGCCTTGATTCAGACAATAATTTTTTGTAAAGACCCTCAATAACATCAAAACTTACTTTTTCACCGTGATATAAAAAATCAACATCATCCAATTTTGTGTTATACAACAAATATCCAAAAACATAATAACTACCAAGACAAACATTATTCAATTTGCATGAAATAAATGTGTGTCCTTCGGCATGCATCGTAGCTAAGTCAGTATCAAATATTTGGCACCCAATAAATTCTAGTTTTTCTGTCGAAGAACGTTCATATCTACAACCACAAAAACTACAGTTTATGAATTTACAATCATACATTGTCAACAAAAATTGTTCATCAGAAAACTGGCAATCAATAAATGAACTCTGATGAATGGCTGTTCCATCGTATTTATTATTTTTGAAGACAATTTCCTCAAAATAGCAATTCTTAATTTCACATCCGCCGAAATCAACAGAATCAAAGCTACAATTTCTGATACTACAGGATATAAAATCAGCTCTATCAAAATTGTTTCGATAGAACTTTACATTAATAAAATTTGAACCTCTAAAATCAGTCCGAAAAAATGAAATATGACGTTTGCTTTCAAGGAAATTCAGGTCCCTAAAAATGTGATATGTTAAATCTTCTTTTTCACGCTGATAAGAACCAGTGTCCATAAAAGTTTTTGCTTTTGAGATTTCATTCATAATAAGTAACCTTTCCAAACATTGACCATTGACATCCTGATAATAAATAATTATCCTGTATCTGCCTCCACTATACCCAATCATCTCTACATTGTCAACAAAAATCCTCACAAATTGACAACAATCCTGTTCCGTGGGTGTTTGGCGGTTAAAATTTGGCGTTGTTTTTCCACCGTAACCTGAGTGTAAATCTGCGTTGTCAGAATAGAACTATGGCCCAACATTCGCTGTATGCAGCGTATATCCACATCTTCTTCGAGGAGCAGGGTGGCAAAAGAGTGTCTGAACATATGCGGTGTGATGTGCTGGCTTATAGCGGCTTTAGCGCACAGACGTTTTATCAGGAAACGAACGGACTGTTCGGAAATGCGGGAAAACAGGCGGTTGACAAAAAAGCAGCCCGCATCGCGTATGTGTGCCGTATTTATTTCGGCATAACGGCGCAAAATCGAAAGGACTTCCATGTTGCCAATTTGCAAGACACGCTCCTTTGCGCCTTTTCCCATGATGAGAAGACTGCCCTTGTCCAAATCAATGTAGTCTGTGTTGAGAGAGCATAACTCCGATACCCTCAGACCGGTTGCAAACAACAATTCAAGCATAGCAGCGTTTCGCAGAGCCGCTTTCCGCGCATGAACGGATTGCGCCTGTTTCAGCTCCTGATAAGCTGCGCGTAAAACATTCTCAATTACTGTCAACGTAATTGTTCGGGGCAGCACCAGAGGAACTTGAAATTTTGTCTTGATTTTTTTCATAGGATTTTCGGCGATTATTTCCTCGAATTCAAGATAATTCAGAAAAGCGCGAATACTGGCTATTTTGCGCCTAACGGTCCGTGGCAGATATGTCTTGTGAAGATATCCAATATAAGCGGAAATCTCCGTTTTTTCGGGAATATTCTCCGACACAATGTGCCGCCGTAATTGTTCAAGGTCAATCGTGTATGCCTTGATTGATTTCGCGTTCAATTTTTTTTGATGTTCGCAATATGCCAGATAATTCGTTATTGTCTGCTGTAAATTAATCATTTTCCCCTCCAAATAGTAATTTTACGATTATGTTAATTGGAGGGACACTTGTCTATCTTCATTACTGCTCAAACGTCAAGGTTTGACACCAAAAGCGCATTCTCCTCAATAAATTCCCTGCGGGGGGCGACCACTTCGCCCATCAGGGTGGTGAAAATTCGTTCCGCTTCAACGGTGTCGTCAAGGTGCACCTGAATAATGTTGCGTTTGGCGGAGTCCATGGTGGTGTCGCATAACTCAACGGCATCCATTTCGCCTAAGCCCTTATAGCGGGAGACATTGACTTTTTCGACATCTTTGCCGGACTCGGCAAGCAGGCGTTCTTTTTCAGCATCATCGTAGGCGTAGAAAACCTTTTTGCCGTAGCTGACTTTGTACAGGGGCGGCATGGCAAGGTAGACGTGCCCCTGCTCAATAAGCGGGGTCATGTACCGGTAGAAGAACGTTAAGAGCAAGGTGCGGATATGCGAACCGTCAACATCGGCATCCGCCATGATGATAATTTTATGATAGCGGATTTTGGAAACATCGAAGTCGTTGCCGCAGCCAGCGCCGATGCTGGCAATAATCGGCTGGAGTTTCTCGTTGGTGATAACTTTTTCGATGCGCTGCTTTTCCACGTTGAGCATTTTTCCAAACAGGGAAAGAATAGCCTGATAACGGCGGTCGCGACCTCCTTTGGCGGAACCGCCGGCGGAGTCACCCTCAACAATAAACAATTCGCATTTGGCAGGGTCTTTTTCGGAACAGTCGGCGAGCTTGCCGGGCAGACCGGCGGAGTCCATCGCGTTCTTGCGGCGTGTCGCATCACGTGCTTGGCGGGCAGCAATGCGGGCTTTTGCGGCTAACACAGATTTTTCAAGAATGTTGTTGATTACATCGGGGTGTTTGTCAAAAAACAGTTCAAGCTGCTCATTCACAAAAGATTCGACAATGCCCTTCACTTCGGAATTGCCGAGTTTGCCCTTGGTCTGGCCTTCAAACTGCGGATTGGGCACTTTCACCGAAAGCACTGCCGTCAATCCTTCGCGCACATCATCACCGGACAGGGTTTCATCAAGTTTTTTCGCGTGCTTCGACTTTTTCAAAAATTCATTCAGGGTACGGGTAAGCGCAGATTTAAAGCCCACAAGGTGCGTGCCGCCTTCGCGGGTGTTAATGTCATTTACAAATGAAAACATTATCTCGTTAAAACCATCATTGTACTGGATGGCGACTTCCATCTCAACCTCACCGCCGAGGCCGTCATCACGTTTACCTTCAAGATACACCGGCTCCTTGTGCAGCACGGTTTTGTTTTCATTCAGATAATCCACAAAACTTTTCACCCCGCCGTCGAATTTAAAATCGTGGACTTTGGGAGTGGAAAGCCGCTCATCCCGGATAGTGATTTTCAGCCCCTTGTTCAAAAAGGCAAGTTCGCGCAGGCGGTTACTCAATGCGTCAAAATTGTGGGTGGTAGTTTCAAAAACCGAAGTATCAGCTTTCCAGCGAACGACCGTGCCCTTGCGCTCAGGCGTATAGGCGTAAGGCAGATCGGCAGTGCCAATTTCACGAGCGGGGCCTTCGGGAATGCCTATTTTGTAACGCTGGGTGTGGACTTTGCCGTTAATGTGGACAAAGGCCTCGCACCATTCGGAAAGGGCGTTTACGACCGAAACACCGACCCCGTGCAAGCCGCCGGAAACCTTGTAGGATTTTTTGTCAAATTTACCACCTGCGTGAAGCCGCGTCATAACCAGCTCCAGCGCGCTGACGTGCTCGGTTGGGTGAATGTCAACGGGAATGCCGCGCCCGTTGTCCTCGACCCGGACAATGTCGTTCCCTTCCAGAACCACGAGAATATTGGTACAGAAGCCCTGCATGGCTTCGTCAACGGCGTTATCGACAACTTCAAAAACCAGATGATGCAGGCCGTCAATGCCCGTAGTCCCTATATACATACCGGGGCGTTTGCGGACGGCTTCCAACCCCTTCAAAACGGTGATATTTTGCGCAGAATAGTTCGAATTCATCAAAACCCTCTTTTTATTTTTACGATTGCGGGCGAAAGATATGCTTGGCTTATGATATAAAAAATGAGAAAAAAAGTAAAGAAATCGGCAACATTCTCTTGCGCTAAAATTAAAACCGGGCTAAAATCATTTTCTGTCTACTGTTTGTTATTTTTTCAGGTGTAAAACCTGTGGATAATTTTCGGGAAAATCAGGACAGAAATATTAAGAAAAAGGGAGATGGCGGAGAGCCTCGGACATATATGTAAGATTGATGCTAATTCCTTACAGGATAAAGAGTTAGCAAAATTCTACTATTCATACATTAAGAGAAAAACAAGCAAATAAAGCAAAAAATTTGGTTGAAAGATTATTCCATCAATACTATCCTTGTGGATAATGTGTTGATAATTTATTAAAAGGGCTAAAATGGCTAATATGGACTATGAGGGTTTCTGGAAAGAAACTCTCGTCCAGTTGCGAACTAACCTGGGGGAGGAGGAGTTCAGCGGCTGGTTTTCGGATTTGACATATCTGCGTGCTGGGTTTGTTGAACAAACCGGAGAAAACAGCATTGTAATCGGAGTTCCCACCAAATTTCACCGTGACAAGGTGAAATCCAGCTATCTAAAAACCATAAATAACAAAATAAATGAACTTGCCGGCAAAGAAATTACCATCGAAATGGAAATAACCGGTAAAACACCGGGAGAATTACCGCCCAAACATGAAAAAACAGCATCTCAGCCTTCCGCCGGAACACACAAGCAGAAAAAAGACAGGGGAAAGCACTCCCTGATGAGGGATGATTATACCTTCGAACGGTACATCATCGGTGAAAACAACAAATTCGCGGCAAATGCCGCGAAAGCCATCAGCAAAAATCCCGGCAAGGCCTACAATCCATTCCTGATTTTTGGCGGCGTTGGACTGGGGAAAACCCATCTGATGCAGGCCATTGGCAACTTCATCTATGAAAATTCTGACAATAACGTAATATACATCACTTCTGAAACATTTCTGAACGAATATCTTGAAGGCATTGCCCAGAACAAGATGAACTCATTCAAAAACAAGTTCAGATATACCGATGTGTTATTGATTGATGACATACAGTTCTTTTCTGACAAGCCCGGTGTACAGGAAGAATTGTTTCACACTTTTAACGCATTGCTGGACGCCAAAAAACAGCTTGTCTTTACCTGCGACCGTCCGGTCTCCGAATTAAAGAAATTTTCCGAACGGCTCATTTCCCGCTTCGATCTTTGCCTGAAAGTTGACCTTCAGCCGCCCCGGTATGAAGAACGCTGCCTAATCTTAAAATCAACAGCTAAAAACAGGGACGCTTCAATTCCCGATGAAATAATCGACTTTGTAAGTAAAAACATCTCTTCAAATGTGCGCGACCTAATTTCCGCCCTAAATACCCTTATTTCCTACACAGAGCTGATGGGAGAACCTATAACCGTAGAAATTGCCCAACAGCGGCTCAGGGACACCTTTAACGCTTCGCGCCATGCCAATTTTTCCATGGACAACATAATCCGGGTAATTGCTGAATATTACAGCCTCACTCCAAACGACCTAAAAGGCAAAAAAAGGTCTCAAAATATAGTATTTCCCCGTCAATTAGCAATGTATATTGCCCGCGAAATGACAGATTATTCAACAACAGAGCTTGGACAGGACTTCGGAGGGCGGGATCACACCACAGTGATGCACTCAATCGAGAAAATTAAGGGGAAACTTCTGATTGACCCTTCATTGAACTCAATAATTGAAAGTTTAAAGAGAAATATAAAAGAATTCGGTACAAAATTCTGAAAATGATGTTACTATAATGTGTAAAAGAGGTTACTTGTTGAAACAGTGGAAATAATTGCATAATTATAAACAGTTAATAAGAACAGTAAGTATAGAACAGATATGGAAAAAGATGAGTTTTCCACATATTAGACTTTCTATTATTACTGTTATTATTATATATATACTTTTATAATAAGAGGAGTTTGAAATATGAAGTTTAAATGCAACAAAGATTTTCTTTTCAAGGAAATTTCCATAGCCCAGGAAATAATAGCATCAAAGAACGCTATTTCTATTCTGTCAAATATTTATCTTGAAGCCGCAAACGACAGTTTGATAATAAAAGCTACAGATATGAAAGTAAATTTTCAAACTGTAGTACCGGTTACTGTGATTGAGCCGGGATCAACAACTGTTTTTGGAGATAAATTTTTGGGGATCATAAGCACTTTTCCTTATGATGAAATTGAATTTTCACAAAAGGATATAAATATAACTGTTAAACCAACAACACAGAAGAAACCTGAGTATAAATTGAAAAGTATAGCATCCGATAAATTTCCTGAATTCCCGGTCTCAACAACTTCTTTTTTTGATATACCAATAAAAGACTTAAAAGAAATGATACAGCAAAGTGTTTTTGCGGTATCTGATGATGAAACCCGTTATTTTATGAATGGGGTATATCTGGAAAAAAATGAAGGTCAATTAAAAATGGTTGCCACAGACGGCAGACGTTTGGCATTTGTGGGCAAAGATGTAAATAAAAAGGTTGAAGATTTTTCAGGAATAATTATTCCTCCAAAGATTTTAAACACCATTGTGAAAAGATCGGGTGATGAAGGGTTAATAAGTATCTCAGTCAGTGATAAAACAATTTTTATTAATTTTGCGTCATATAAATTTTCTTCCATACTGATTGAAGGAATGTTCCCCAATTACAAAAAAGTCATTCCTGAAAATCAGGATTTTTCTCTCACGGTAAAAAGAGACGAGATGCTTAATGCTCTCCATCGAGTGGCACTCATGGTAGAAAAAAAATCGCACAGAATTTATCTGGGTATTTCATCCGGTAAGATGGCGGTTTATTCGGAAGAGAGTGAATTAGGAACGGTTGAAGATGAGATTCCCTGCCGATATGACGGCGATGAAATTACAATCGCGCTGAACTATCGTTATCTGGAAGAGCCTTTTAAGGCAATAAATGAAGATGAAATAAAAATTCGTTTCAGTACGGCAATAAAAGCGATAACCATCGAACCTGTTCCGGAAAAAGACTTTTTCCATATTGTGATGCCCATGCAGTCGTAATGTTATTCTCTTCCCTGCGGACAACGGCGTTTCGAAACCTGAGCGACTCAGAAAATTTCACCGGCGCGAAAGATATTTTTCTGGTAGGCGAGAACGGTCAGGGAAAAACAAATTTTCTGGAAGCGTTGTATTTTTGCGCTTATGCATCGTCCTTTCGCACAATTCACGACAATGAGTTAGCGCGTAACGGAGAGAAGGATTTTTCCGCTGAGGTTAAATTGGCGGAAGCCGCAAATGATGATGTTCTTGTCAAATTTGAGAAAGGAAAAAAAAACGTTTTCATCAACGGCAAACGCGCAGAGGATCGCAAGGAATTACTTTCGGTTGCGCCCTGCGTTGTGTTCTGCCACGAAGACATGGAATTTGTTTCCGGCAGCCACGAAAGGCGGCGCTGGTTTTTTGATCAGGCTATAAGCCTTTACGATCCTGTATATCTTGAAGATTTACGCCGTTACCGGAAGGTGTTAAAGTCGCGGAACACGGTGCTGCGGGATTTTTCCCAGCACAGGCTTTCCGGCAGCCCGGAGCCGGTTCTGGACGCCCTTGATCCACAGTACGCCATGTACGGAATTAAGCTGATGGAAAAACGGGAAACCGCTTTGCGGCATTTTTCCGGCGTATTCGGACCGCTGTACGAAGAAGTATCCGGTATTGCGGGCATTTCGGCGCAATATGTTAATTCATGGAAAAACGCGGACGATGCGGGTGATTTTTTACGTGAAAAGCGAACTGCGGATGTGGCATCAGGGATTTCCCTTTCCGGTCCGCACCGCGACCGCTATCTGTTTGCACATAACGGCATTGATTTTACTGTGAAAGCATCCACCGGACAGAGGCGGCTTTTGGCTCTTCTGCTCCGGGCGGCGCAGGCGCGGCGTTTTTCGGAAATGACCGGAAATAATCCGGTATTGCTCCTTGACGATGTCCTGCTGGAAATGGACGGTGAAAAGCGGCGCAGGTTTCTCTCTGTTCTGCCCGGCTACGATCAGGCTTTTTACACTTTTCTCCCCGAAGAACCGTACAAACGCTATTGCAGGGAAGATACTCTTGTGTACAACGTGAATGCCGGAGAATTGACGCTTTCAAAGTTGAAACGTGAATAAATTTCATGTTATGCTGAATATGTGAAACGGATAGGGGACGTTCTTTCGTCTATCTTCGATGAACAAACGATAAAAAAAGCGCAGGGTTACTCGAAACTTTTTGATTCATGGGTGGACATTACCGAAAAAAACGGAATAGCCGCCGCTGCGGATCATTCCAGAATCAAGGAACTGGAACGCGGAATTCTGTTTGTCGAAGCCGATCATCCCGGCTGGAAACAGATTCTACAGACCAAACAAAGCCAACTGCTCAATGATTTCCGCCGCCGTTTTCCCGGCATGGATATTTCAGGAATAGCCTTAATGCTGAGCCGCGGGCATCAAACCGAAGAAAAACCAAAAGAAGAACCCGGAACGGAAACCAATGAAACACCGCCGGCTCGGGCAAGTGAAAACTCCGCAGCGCCGGGATATGACACAATTAAAGATGAATCCTTCAAAGAGACACTGAAAAGGCTGGAACAAAAGATTGCCGATAGAGAGGTTGTGAAATAAGTTATGTGGCATCAAATCACTTCAAGATAATCCTTGTCCGCCATGTTTGGAAATGGGGCTGTGGGCAATGATTGGTACCAGTAGGCTACTGAGGCAATATCATCCTGAAGAGGCAGGTAGCGTCCCCCTTCCCGCCAGCCCAGAGCCTGAATGGTAACCTTGAGGTTCTTTTCAAAGCGTACAGGATCGGTAATGTGCCAGCGGTACATTCCGAAACGCTTCTGACTTTTGTAGAGTTCATCCCGCTGAATTTCGTGAAAACCTGTATAAGGGTTAGTAAATGAAATATAGCGATTGTGTGTGTACGGATCTTCAAAATTATATGAGCCGCAGAAATAATCTTCGGTTCCTGTACCGCAGATTGTTGGATACTCGTTGTCATCATCCATGTAGAATTTAATCTCTCCTTCACCCCACCAGCCATTGTTATTCACCCCCCAGGCAATGTAGGTTCCCACATAATGCCCTTTCCCCTTGACCGATTCCAGAATTGTATAAACTGATTTATAGGGCAGAGGATTTGTTCTGTTGAATTGAGCGTGGAAATAGGCGCACTCCTCAGGCAGCTCTGTCAGGGTATAATCAATCTGATAATAAAATGTTACATTTTCATCATCCCGGTTTTCCAGAGTGATACGGCAGTTTTTCCGGAAGGGCATATCCCAATAGCAATTAAAGGCGCTCCCGGGATTGACGCAGACCGCCAGAGAGGATATCTGATTATAACACTGCCAGCCTGAACAGAAAAAATCCCCGACCGGACATTCCACCGAAGGCTGGCTCTGGTCATCCCAATACATTCGGATGATAGTATTCCGCCATTTCCCCGTAGGAGTCATCCAAATGTGCTGAATAGCGCCGCTCCCTTCGATATTGGCAATCTCAAAAGTTTCATGGGGCTTAATGACAATGAATGGATTAACCTTCCAGCCCTTCCCCAATTCCCGCGCGGCATTTCTGGCAGAACCCTTTTCAAGTTCACACATGCCTCCCTTGCCTTTTTCACCGGTAGAATTTTCAGGGCATATTGAACGGGTTTTGGCATCCGACAATAACGACAGGTTTCCAAGATGGGATGAATATGTTTTCATATAAATATCATATCCTGACGGTAGTATTTTTACAATAATTTAAGTATAAAGAATAAATAATGAGTATAAATAAAATAGCGTCTAAAATACAAGTGATATCAATCACAAAAATTCTGCCGTTTGTCGTTTTTATGACATGGTTCATAACAGGCTGCAAAAGTATACAGGAAAATGTTACTCCGCCTGAAACTCATGAAATCTATGTGCCTTCAACATTAAAAATATTCGATGATCTTCCCGCTCAGGAAAAAATAATGCAAGTCTTTGCGGAAGCATATCCCGGCAAGATCACCGGTGTGGCATTTCTTGACAATGACTGGACCATGCTGGTTAACGGTACGCGGTTTTATTTTGCGAATGGCAGGTTTTTGCCGGAAGCGTTACGCGAACAATGGGGAAATTATATACCTTACGATTTTTATGATTATCCGTGGATTGGTACACATCAACAAAGGCAGCTTGCGTATAAAAATCCTGTCTATTCCATAGGTTCGTCATTTTTATTTGATACGCTGTACAGGTCGGCGACAGAAGATGACAGTTGGGCATTGCAGGAAAAATATTCATTTTTGGGCGTAAAGTTGCTGATACACGTTGATATTAAACCTCACCTGGAACGAACAGCAGCTCAAATTCGCGCTGCCGCCAAAACCGATTCGTCGATTATTGACTGGCTCTCTGAGCTGCAGACTGGTGTGTCTAATTACGGTTGGAGCTGGCGGCCTATAGCCGGAACCAGCCGCCGCAGCAATCATTCCTATGGTACGGCAATTGACCTGTTGCCCGTTGATTTGAAAGGGCGCAAAGTTTATTGGCGATGGGACACGGGCGGGAACCTTCGCCCTTCGGGCTCGGCGTCAGGTACAGACAGTAATATTACCGTAGATGATTATTTCATGCCACCGGAAGCTGTCGTCAAAGCATTCGAGGACAATGGTTTTATTTGGGGCGGCAAATGGGACTTGATTGACACAATACATTTTGAATACAGACCGGAGATATTATTGCTGAACGCGCATAAGTAATAGTGAGTGAGTGTGATTGACAAAAATATACGATGTAGACGACAATTATTTTGCCTGCAGGGAGTTAGGCGCAAGTTTTTGAATCAGTTGAGAAATACTTGACAATAAAATAGTAGATAATATAATAAAGATATGAGCTATTATATGGAAGTCTCAGAATTTGCAAAAAAGTATATTGAACGTAATATTGAAAAAGACATAACTCCTGACGATGCGGCAAGGACAGCCAATTATTCATTAAAGCAGCTTAACCGTATTTTTTCCATGACGACAGGTTTGACACTTGGCGAGTATATACGCTGGTATAAACTAACACAGACATTATTCGAACTAAAATACAGCGAAATGTCAATCATCGATATTGCTTTTAAATACGGATATGAGTCGCAAGAGGCGTTTACAAGAGCGTTCAAAGATGTTTTTTCCTTGAACCCTGGGAAATTCAGAAAATCAAAACATGAAGTAGTTGCCAAAAACGGACATATCAGTAAATTTATTCATGATGAGGAACATAAATATTATTATCGAAAAAACATATATTTACGCGTAAATGTCGAAAGTTGGATAATCACAAAACCCAATCGTATTTGGGCAAGCGTGCGAAGAAATAGCGATAATTTGAGTGTTCATAAATTCTATAAAAATTGTGAATGTGAAGGAGTTATGCAAAAAGCATTTTCAATTCCCAATGTGATCTTTGAAGGGGGAGCTTATCTGCCAACGGAAATCTACAACAACGAGAAATGGCAGGAATATTTACAAGCCAAAATTGAAGGCAACAGATCAAATGGATACAGATGGTTTAGAAAATGGGAATTGAGCTTTGGTATTGAAGTTGAAGAAAATTACCCTCTGAAAAATTTACCCGGCTTTGAGATCATCAAAATTCCTGAGTCTAAATACGTTGTGTTTAATTGTAAAATAAATTCATGCAATAATCAGCATGATGCTATTAATAGCGCATGGAACGCGCAAAAGGATTATGACGTTGCTTCCAATGGCTTGAAATGGGCTTTTGACAAAATTCCTTATTTTGAGGCAGAAGAAAAAGAAACGGGATATACCTTGTGGTTTCCTGTTTCAGAATTGTAAAAATGTCCAAAAATATCAAAAAAACAGAAAAAAAAATGTTATGTTATAATGTGTGTCTGTATGGGCATATAATTTTTGTTTTTTGGAGGAATTATAAATGAGTGAGTATGAAGAAGGGTTAAAATTACTTGAAGAAAAATTTGGCAATGGCAAAGACAACGCTATCTCGCTTGCGACTATCGCCCGTGAACCAAACGCTGACGGAAAGCCTCGACCAGTTGTCCGTACCGTGGATGCCTACTATGAAAACGGAGTGTTCTACGTTACGACTTATGGAAAATCAAACAAAATGCAGCAAATAGCTCAAAACACGGAGGTTTCGATTGCGACTTCTCCGGAGATGTTTACCGCAATTGGAATTGGTGAAAATCTCGGTTGGGTATTAGACCCGAAAAACGCTGAAATAAGGACTAAACTCCGTACAGCTTTTGCTGCATGGTACGATCATGCAAACAATGAAAAAGACGAGAATTGCTGTATTCTGGCAATTCATCTTAAAAAAGGAACGTTAAACATAAACCATTGGGAAAAATTATACCACATGGATTTTGTGAAAAAGACAATTATGGAGAATGGTGGAGTTTTTTAATTTATAAAAACAAAAAACCAGCACATAACGGATGATATGTACGGAAGTTGCTTACGCAACAATAAAAAAGCCCGTAGGTGGCTAGGCGCGGACTAAAGATACTATGCTACGCAATGCCCTGTGACTTACCCCAAGCGTCATATACCACCGAAACGTTAGGCGACATAAAACCTAAATATTTGAGAATATCTATTGACAATTTTTTGTTATTAAAATATAAAGACATAGGAGTAATAAATGAAAAAAGTTCTAAAAATAATAGGGATTACATTATTGTCAGTCATTGGTGTTTTGCTGATTTGCTTAGCCGTTATAGCAGTTAATAGCCCTGGTAAATTAGAGCAGTTGAAAGATAAAGAAGGAAATAAAATTGTAAATTCACTTGCAGAGAAACAATTCATTGAAATCGGCGGAATACAACAAGGATTTTTTTTACGCTCTGAAAATTCAAAGAATCCTGTTATTCTTTTCTTGCACGGCGGTCCAGGTAGCCCTGAATTGGCACTTTTATATCGTTATGAAATAGATGAACGTTTGGAAAAATACTTTACTGTTTGTTACTGGGATCAGCGGGGAGCAGGAATGAGTTTCAGCAATTCGATTGATACAGCCACAATGACGCTCGAACAAATGATAGAAGATACTCACCAAATTACCGAATATCTTAAGCATCGTTTTAGTCAAGAAAGAATATATCTGATGGGACATTCTTGGGGGTCATTTCTTGGCATAAAAACCATTGAAAAACACCCAGAAAATTATTTGGGTTATATTGGTATTGGGCAAGTAACCAACCAATTGAAATCTGAAAAATTGGCTTACGATTATATGTTGCAGCACGCAATGGATATTAATGACAAACCGGCTGTCAGAAATTTGAAGAAATTCAATAAAGACGCTTCTGACTTTCCAACTATGGCATACATTGGTACTGTTCGCTCGCAATTGATGAATAAATACGGAATCGGAATTATGCACGATAATTTTTCTATGCCTGGATTGATTAAGGGCATACTATTTTTTAAAGGGTATACTTTATCAGAAAAAGTAAATTGCTTTCGAGGAATGTTGTTTTCGCTGACATATTTGTGGGATAGCGTTGTTTCTGACGATTTGTTTGAATCATCAAATTCATTTCAAGTGCCTGTTTATATAATACACGGCAAGTATGATTATCAAGTATCACATACATTGGCTCGTGAATATATAGAAATAATAGAAGCGCCAGATAAATCATTTTTCACATTTGAAAAATCAGCACATTCTCCTAATGGTGAAGAGCCTGAAAAATTCGTTCAAATTGTTCGCAACATTTTTTTACAATTAATAAAATAATAAATTTATAAAAAGCAGGTTTTACGTCGCCTAATCGGCGATGTGGTTATTCCGGAAACCCACCAGGGTAGACCCGTAATTAAAAGAATCATATTTGAAAGATCATGATTACAGTGGAAGTGGAGATCATAAATTCGCATTAAACTTTTGGGTTTATGATTTACAGTCAGAATATGAAAGGATAAAAAATTTACAAAAAGGGTACATACCCCGCCCCTCTGGGGCGAGGTTGGTTGATTTGGAAGTCTGGTTTAAGTCGGCAACCACAGGTTGCCAAAAGTGTAAACTATAGTTGGTTTTAATTCTGTTATATTTCAGTAGAATTATATAAATACAGTTACCTATGATACTGTAAATTTATTTTAAGGGAGATGAGTTATGGAACAAATCTGTCAATCTTGCGCTACGCCATTTGAATTTGCTAAACCAGGCACAAATGCTGATGGCACAAACAATCAGGAGTTTTGTGAACATTGCTATAAAAACGGTGAGTTCATATACCCAAGCGCGACAATGGAAGGTGTAATAGAAGCATGCATTCCGTTCAGGGTGCCGCACGTATACCCGGATGCCGAAGCAGCTCGCAAGGATATGCAGGGATATTTCCCGAAATTAAACCGCTGGGCAAGAAACTAAAAAAATGCAAATCTCCGTATAGACGTAAGACTATTCTTTATACGGGGATTTGTAAGTTTTCACAGAACCAAGAAAAGAATTTTTTGTGTTCGTAATATTTCTCCTTATTTGACTAAATCCGGTCAATTTTGTATAATGATATAGTTTGATCTCTTCAATTCAAGGATTAAAAAGTGGCAAATACTGAAACAATTGGCGGAGCGCCTTCGGGTAACGAGCCGAAGGGTCGAGTAATCCCCATAGCGATAGAAGATGAAGTAAAGACCGACTACCTCAATTACGCCATGTCCGTAATTGTGAGCCGCGCCTTGCCCGATGTGCGGGACGGGCTGAAACCAGTACACAGGCGGCTGTTATACGCCATGGACACCCTTGGGCTGACATCGGGCGGGAAAACAAAAAAGAGCGCCCTCATAGTCGGCGAAACAATGGGTAAATACCACCCTCACGGCGACCTGTCCCTGTACGACGCCCTTGTGCGCATGGCTCAGGATTTTTCCCTCCGCTACCCGCTGATTAAAGGCCAGGGTAACTTCGGCTCAGTTGACGATGACCCGCCCGCCGCCATGCGCTACACCGAAGCGAAAATTTCCAAAATTGGCGACATGATGCTCCATGATCTCCAGAAAGAGACCGTGGACTTTGTCCCCAATTACGATGAATCCTTCAACGAGCCGACAGTGTTGCCGTCTGCAATTCCCAATCTGCTGATCAACGGCTCCAGCGGGATAGCCGTGGGAATGGCGACAAATATGGCGCCCCACAACCTTGTCGAAGTTTGCGATGCAATCTGCACCCTCATTGACAACCCGAACGCTACCAACGAAGACCTTATGAAATTTGTGCATGGGCCGGACTTCCCCACAGGCGGGGTTATTTTTGGCCGCCACGGCATCCGCGAGGCGTACAAAACCGGACGCGGCAAACTCATGGTTCGGGGTAAATTCAACATTGAAACCACCAAACAGGGCAAGGAAAAAATCGTCTTCACCGAAATTCCCTACAACGTAAACAAGGCGCTCCTGCTTGAAAAAATCGGCCAACTGATGCGCGACAAGGTGATTGACGGCATTTCAAACGCAAATGACGAATCAGACCGCGAAGGTATCCGCATCGTTATTGAATTGAAAAAAGGCGCGATTGTAAAAGTTGTATTGAACCAACTTTTCTCGAACACTCAACTTCAAACTTCATTTGGTATCATCAATTTGGCGCTGGTTGGCGGTAAGCCGCAGTTACTCACATTGAGAGAATTGGTACACTACTTTGTTGAGCATCGTGTCGATGTTGTAACACGCCGTATCCGCCATGAATTGCGCAAGGCTGAGGAACGCGCCCACATACTCGAAGGGCTTATCATTGCACTTGCGAACATTGACGAAGTAATCGCGATTATCAAAGCCAGCCGAGACGTGGCAACCGCCCGCCTCAAATTGCAGGAACGCTTTAAGCTTTCCGAAGCTCAGTCCGAGGCAATTGTCGAAATGCGCCTTGGCCGACTGACCAGCCTTGAAATCGAAAAGATTCAAAAAGAACTGGAAGAATTAAAGGTGCTGATCGCCTACTACAAATCTCTGCTTGCCGATGAAAAAAAACTGCGCGGAGTTATCAAAGACGAGACAAGGGAGATTTCCGAAAAATACGGCGACAAGCGTCGAACGGAAATCGTTGCCGGCGAAGTGGAAAATATCAACATCGAAGACCTGATAAAAAAAGAAGAGATGATGATCCTCATTTCCAACCTCGGCTATGTAAAGCGTGTTCCGGTTTCTTCATACCGGAATCAGGGGCGCGGCGGCAAAGGTATGCAGAGCGCGAAACTTGCGGAAGACGATTTTGTCGAACAGATATTTGTCGCCTCCACCCACGAATACATAATGTTCATCACCAGCGCGGGCAAGGCGTACTGGATGAAAGTTCACGAACTGCCGGAGGGTAGCCGTATCAGCAAAGGTTCGCACGTTAAGAGCCTGCTCACGGTATCGCCCAACGAAGACATTACTGCCATCGTATCGCTTAAGGATTTCAGCGACAGCGAATACCTGTTCATGGGTACAGCCCGCGCCGTTGTTAAAAAAGTAAAAACAAGCGAATTCGCAAACGCAAAAACCAGAGGCATAGTTGCGATTAATCTTGATGAAGGCGACAAACTGGTAAGCGCCCTTTTGACCAAGGGCAGCGATGAAGTGGTACTTATTTCAAGACGCGGGCAGGCACTGCGTACCCACGAAGATCATGTCCGCGCCATGGGACGCTCCTCACGCGGGATTACCGGCATGAAACTCTCCAACGGCGATGAGCTGACCGGATTGCTGAGGGTGGACTTGCCTCAAAACCGTCCGCCCGAAAAAGTTGAAAAAATGCTGATCCTCTCTGAATACGGTTTTGGCAAGCGGGTCGATTTCAGCGAATTTTCATCGCACGGGCGCGGCACCGGCGGCCAGAAAATTTACACAGTCAGCGACAAAACAGGGGAGATTGTCGGCTGCGTCAGCGTGCTGGATAACGAAGACATAATGTGCATCACCAGCCAGGGCAAGTCGATCAAATTGAAAGTGAACGATATCCGCGTGATGGGACGCTCCGCCCAGGGCGTACGCCTCCTCAGTATTGACAAGCCGGATTTTGTCATCGGTTTGGACAGGATTGTCAAAGAGGACGAAACAGCCGCTGCGGTGAACGACACTCAGGAACAGCTCCCTTTCCAGGAAAATTAACCTAAAGCAAACTCATGTGTTATAATGGTATCAGGGGGAAGCCATGAAAAAGTTATTTTTTGCGGTAGTGTTATTTATTGTTCTGACAGCGAGCTGCGGCAGTGCGCCAAAATTTTCGGATGTAGTTGGAAAAGAATGGAAACTAATCGAAGTCCATATTGACGGCAAAAGCATCAATTTTGACCGGAGCGCCCTTGTCAACGATGGTTTCGGCGAAATTTTCACCCTGACCTTTGACGCCGAAATGATCGGCGGAACAGGAGCGCCGAACCGCTACTCTGCTCCCTTCACCCCCGGTAACAAACAAACCCTCACTGTATTGCCGGCGCGCGCAACCCTGATGGCTCCCATCCGTGAGCCGGAAAAATTCAAGGAACATGATTTCTTTATTTTCATTCAAAATACCTACGAATGGAATTTGGTAAATACGAACCTGGAACTTCATTCAAAAAGTGAAAACGGCGCGGAAGTGAAATTGGTGTTTTCCCTGTAGGAGTCACCTTTTTGATATTCGCACTGGGGCCAAAGACAAACCATCCCCCGTCTGAAAGAAATGTGCAAGGGAAATTTTTCAATGGGTTATTGCACCCTGCCAGGGGAGAGGCTATGAAACTCCTTAAGACCGCCCTGCTGTTTTTTGCCGTTATGCCGGTATTCGTCTCTTGTGCGACACTCGGCGACTTAGTGCGGATTTTTGTTATTGAAAGCGGTGAAGGGGCGCTAAGAAAAGCGGTGCACAGGAGAGAAATTCGCGCGGAGATGAGAAAATATGCCGGCGTTCTGTACCCGGGGCGCACGAAAACCGTTATGTACGGTAGGGACTATTCCATAATCGGCCCCCCCTCGACTCTCAGAGTCTATTTATATTTGAGACCCGGCACCTACAGCCGCGAAACGGTAACCGCGGTAAGGGACGGGCTTGTCGCTTTTTTTGAACGCAACACTTGGGAAGCCAGGGGAATGTATGGTTACTGGGGAAGTTGCCGCATAGAATTTATTTTAGGGAAAGGCGGAAAAACCGTTTACATCCTTAAAAGTGAAGTCAATCAGAGTGATTGGGAAGAACACCGGCTGGATTCCGATATTTTACCCAGAATGCTCAGAGGGAAAACGATACGCAACGAAGAGCTTGATACCCTGCTGGGCAGACATACCGACTGTCTGGACATGGAACAATCTGTTTATATGTATAACGCCGTCAATTTTGATATTGATTTCCGGTTTGTCGTCAGGGAGGGTTATGACCCCGAAACAATTGTCGCGCTGGGAGATGGCCTTGCTGATTTTTTTGACAGGAATCGGCAGAAATTAACGGATGAATACGGCCGATTTGATATGATCCAAGTTTTCTTTTTTATAGAACGCAACCGCCCTATCCTCTTTTTTTTTCTGGATAACCGGGACAACAAGTGGGTGTGGGTGCGACAGTGACCTCGTACTGTCAGAATAATACCAAACCGCCGATTCTTATGTACGGGAAGAAAACTGTGACCCTCCTTTACCTTACCGTTAGCGTATTGCTCCAGAAACGGGTGTCAGGCACCACCGCTATATGTAGCGACCCCATCCCATATATAGCGTAAGTGCCTGCTACCAGCGCCTGCCGCTCAGGCTAAAGCCTTCGCGCCTTTATGGTATGTTCAGAATTTACTGAGGCTACAGCGTTATAGGTTTAGTCAGAGAACGCCCTGTCGGGCGCTGTTACTTGCTGTGTTTCACGTGAAACTTTTTGGCGCTGGCAAAGCTAAAGCGCCTCAGTTTTTCAGGGCGTTTTCAACCGCTTTCAAAATGGCCTTACTGCTTCCGGTTGCTCCGCTTACCACATCAACATCAAGATTTTGGGCTTCAATAATTTTTGGAACAATAGCTTCCGCTTTTTTACCCCTGCCGTTGAAATGCTGAATAATCACGATTGAGGACATTGCCTTGTTTTTTACAGTTACATCCAAAGTTACCCGTACCGGCCCTACTTTGGATTTTCCCTGATAAGTCCCATCGGAGATTTTGTCCAAATCCGGCGAATTGATTATGATTTTGTTCAGGTCTACACAGGACGCAAAAAGAGCCGCGCCAATGATTAGGACGAAAAGTTTGTTAATTTTCATAAAATAAGTATATGCCGAAAAAGTGCTCAGTAGGGAGTGTTTCACGTGGAACAATTAATCGCATCCGAAGGGTGTAGATGCACAAAATCGACACGTTCCAGCGCCGGACAAGTTTTTCAAGACAAGTAAATGCAGGCAAGATTTATCTTGCCGTCCGCGCTGCGGTCAAAGCGAGGTATGCTCAAATATTTACAGGATATTATTTATAGCGGTGCGTTCCGCCTTTTTCTGCGACTGGCGTTTTTTCGCCTGTAGCCGTTTTTCCTTGGCGGCTTTGCTGGGCTTAGTTGGGCGGCGGCGTTTGGGAAGCTTTCCCGCTGAAACAATCAAAGCCTCCATGCGGGAATATGCCCGCTCCAGATTAGTCCGCTGAGAGCGTTCTTCATCCGAAGCGATAACGATTTCCCCTTCATTGGTTATCCGGTTTCCCAGAACGGATTTTGCCCTTTCCAGCTCAGTTTCAGAAAGCCCCGCTAAATCCGCGAGCCGCAGTCTCAGCGTTACCTTTGTACTGACTTTATTTACATTCTGCCCGCCCGGTCCGCCGGAACGGGAAAAGCTTGCTTCGGCGAAGGTGTGGATTGATTGGTGTAAAAGAGAGAGGTTCATGGTTTTCCGGCAATATTATACATAAAATTTAACCACGAACCACACGAACTTTTTTCATATCTTATCTGACCATCCTGATTATTTCCGCTTTGGGATAATGATTAAAATTTACCAGTATACCTAATCTGAAACCTGTAGCTGCCATATAATTCATTAACTGTGCTTTGTGTTGTTCGGTGATTTTTGACACCGCCTTTAATTCTAATATGATTTTATCAAAACAGACGATATCGGCAACAAACTTTTTTGTTAGTGGAGTACCATCATAAATAATTTCTAATTCCTGTTGTGAATTGAAAGGAATATGATTCCGTTTTAATTCTATCTCCAATGCCTCCTGATATACCGATTCAAGAAAACCACAACCCAGTTTTTTGTTGACCGCATATATGCAACGATTAATTTTATAACATTCGTCTTTATATATTATTTCTACATTTTCTTTTTGTTCGTGCTGGTTAGTGTGGTTCGTGGTTAAATTCTTATCTTGCATATTTTGAAAAGTATATCAGGCTTGAAAACTGTCGGCAATATTTACCAGTGTTTTTACGTCAGGTCATTATCGAACGGAATTAGTCCAGGGGTGTTCATCTTCAATTCTTCCCTCTTGACAATTGGGTAAAATTAGGTATAATTAGGTATTAAGAGGTACAAAATGCCGGATGTCAGGAATATCAGGGTTACCCCGCAGATGCTGGCACAGATTGCGGAGCTTGACGAATTCAAGGGGGCATGGGCGGGGTTTGAGCGCCTGAGGCCGGAGCAGCTTAAAGCGCTTAAAAAAATGTCCACGATTGAATCTGTTGGATCGTCAAATCGTATTGAGGGCAACAAGCTTTCGGACGAAGAAGTCGAAAGATTTCTTTCCCGAATTAACAAAAAATCTTTTAAGTCGCGGGATGAAGAAGAAGTTGCAGGCTATGCCGAACTCATGAATACAATTTTTGACAATTATCCGGTTATCCCTTTAACTGAAAATTACATCAAACAACTGCACCAGATTTTACTTCGCTATGTCGGCAAAGATGCAAGGCATCGCGGTGAATACAAAAAATTACCCAACTCTGTCGCGGCATTCGACCCAAACGGCAAAGAGATCGGGATTGTATTTGAAACAGCCTCGCCTTTTGATACGCCCCGCCTGATGGAGGAGTTGACGGAATGGACGCGCAAAAACCTTGATGATCCGTTCCTGCATCCGCTGATTGTAATTGGCATATTTATCGTACATTTCCTTGCGATTCACCCGTTCCAGGACGGAAACGGACGGATTTCGCGGGCGCTCACTACCATGCTATTATTAAAGAAAAATTATGCCTATGTTCCGTATAGTTCCATGGAATCCATGATTGAGGCGGGCAAGGAGGGGTACTATCGCGCACTTCGCCGGACGCAAAAAGGCATTTGGAGCGGCAAGGCAGATTATGAACCGTGGTTGTCTTTCTTTTTCACGGCTATGCAAAAACAGAAGAGGCTCCTCGAAAGCAAGATTGGCGCAATGTTGAGCGATGATACAAAATTGACGCGCAATCAACTGGCGATTTTGGAATTGTTTGACGATAAGCCTGAATGGGGATCTTCTGAGATTGCCTCGCAGTTGGAAATGAATATCGAAACTACAAAGAAAAACCTGAAAATCCTCGTTGATAACAAATACCTGATGAAGCATGGCACAACCAAGGGCGCGTGGTATGCGGTTGCGGTAAAAAAATTGTAATGACGCCATTTTTGCCGTATAATTCAAACATGGATGAGGAAAAACAAAAACAGACCATCGCGATAGTAGATGACAGCATGGTAAGCCTGAAAGCCGGGAAAATCATACTTAAAGAAAAATATCAGGTGTTTGCGGTTCCGTCCGGGGAAAAACTCTTTGAGCTTCTTGATAATATCAAACTGAATCTAATACTCCTTGATGTTGAAATGCCGGGAATGAACGGGTATGAGGTGATAAAGCGGCTGAAATCAGAGGAGCGCAGCAAAAATATACCGGTTGTCTTTCTCACTTCCCGCGATGATCCTGAGAGTGAACTACAGGGGTTAAACCTCGGCGCCATTGATTATATGCAGAAACCTTTTTCCGCTCCCCTCCTGCTGAAACGGATTGAGACTCACCTTCTGATGATTTCACAGGCTGAAGAAGTTCAGCGCGCAAGGGAACAGGCTGAGGCTGCCAGCCGCGCAAAAAGCACGTTTCTGGCACAGATGAGCCATGAAATACGTACTCCGTTAAACGCCATAATCGGGATGAGCGAATTGATGAGGGTGGATAATCTTGATGATGTTCAGAAAGGTTATGTCAGCGATATTCAGGATATGTCCAAATCCCTGCTCTACATTATAAATGATGTTCTGGATATGTCAAAAATCGAAGCTGGGAAAATGGATATTGTGCCGGTTCATTTCCATTTAGAAGAAATATTTTCGCATCTGTGTTCGACTTACCATTATCTAGCACGTAACAAAGACCTCGAATTCCGCAGTTGGCTTGATCCTCAGCTTCCCGAAATAATTTTCGCAGACGAGATACGGATACGGCAAATTGTTACAAACATTATGGGGAATGCGGTTAAATATACCCGCCAGGGTTTTGTGGAATTGCGAATGGGAATGGCAGAACTGAACAATGAAAATTGGCTTACCATTGCCGCGATAGATTCGGGGATAGGAATTAAGGAAGAGGATCGCCAGCATATTTTCGATTCATTCCAGCAGGTGGATCAGGCGAGGAACCGGCATATTCAGGGAACAGGCCTTGGGCTTGCTATCACATTGAAACTGGTGCAATTGATGAGCGGGACCATCGACTTTGAAAGCGAGTACGGCAAGGGTACAACTTTTACCGTTTATCTTCCGCTGGTTGCCGGCGATCCGAAAAAAGCGGAGGGGCGGATCAATTTTGAGCGTGTAATGGCAACGGAAAATATCCCGCTCCTTGTGGTTGATGACAATCCGGTAAATCTTACGGTGGCTCTGGGATTTTTGGCTACTCACAATATCAAAGCTGAAACCGCGTCTTCGGGCATGGAAGCTCTTCAAAAAATTCAGGAAAGAACCAGCGCCGGTTCCCCGTATGTTTTTGTCTTTATGGATCACATGATGCCCGAAATGGACGGTCTTGAAACAACAAAACGGATTCGCGCATGGGAACAAAAAACCGGGCGAACACCGCTGCCGATTGTCGCGTTATCTGCAAGTGCGGTGGCGGGAGTGGACACCTTGTTCTTTGAAGCGGGAATGAACGATTTCATCTCCAAGCCGATTATCGCAAACCAGCTTAACCGGGTACTGGGAAAATGGCTGCCTCAGGACAAAATAAGCATCGGCGCCGCTGAAGCTCCCTCGGCGGCTGCAACGAAGGATGATCCGATAATACGAGAACTGTCTCGGATAGATGGTCTTGATGCCGGCGCAGGGCTGACAAATTCGGGGCAAAACTCTGGTACTTATGTTCAAGTACTGCGCCAATTCTCGGATGGCGGCGATTCTTACCTTGAAGAACTCAATGCCGCCTTGAGCGCCGAATCATGGGGGGACTATTGCATCAAGGCTCATGCGCTAAAGGGCGTGCTTGCCAGTATCGGAATGGAAAAGCTCTCCAAGCGGGCAGCCCGGCTGGAAAAGGCATCGAACAACAGCGCGGGCGAATTTTCCCCTTCGCTGTGTAAAGAAGAGACAGCGTCTTTCTGCGCTGCCCTTTCGGAATTTTTGACATTGCTCAGAAGGACATCGCTTTTCAATTCAACTGCCGAAAATAAAGAGAGGCCTGCGGGAAACAAACAATTTCTGAAAGAGCAGAAGGAATTGCTCAAGAAGGCTTGCGAACTTTGTTCCGCCGAGGAAGCCGAAAAGATTGCCGCCGCTCTGGGGGAATTTAGCTGGGGCGGAGAAACTCAGGCGGCTCTGGAAAAAATACGGCGGTTTGCCGCGTCTTATGATTTTGACAAAGTATTGGAAATAATTGATAATCTGCAATAGGGGTGGTTTATGGCTGGAAAGAAAATAATTCTCGCAGTTGACGACATGGCGGAAAATCTTACCCTTTTACGGTCAATGCTGGAGAAGCATTTTGATGTCCGGCTTGCCAAATCCGGCAATATGGCGCTAACGCTGCTTGAAAATACTCGTGTTGATCTTATCCTTCTGGATATTGAGATGCCGGGTATGTCAGGGTTTGAGTTTATGAAAAACTTTCACATCCAAAAACCTGAAAATAAAAAAGTGCCGATCATCTTTGTTACATCTCACGCGTCTACGGATTTAATTGCAAAAGCCATTAAAGAGGGCGGAAAGGATTATGTTGTAAAACCCATTAATCCCGATGTGCTCTACAAAAAAATTGACGCGCTTATCGGCATGCCTTCTTCACACAAGGGTTCTGCTCATACTTTGGAGGGATGCGTGCAAAACCTTCTGGAAGCGGTCAGTTCCGGGGATAGCGCCCTGGCTGAATCGCATGTAAGAGAGCTTAAAGCTTTTCCCACAAGGGATAATACCATCAACAAGCGTTATATAGATGAAATAGTCAAATATATTCAAGCCTTTGAGTATGAAAAAGGAATTCAAAAAATCAATCTTCTTCTGCATAATCTTTCACTTACAAATGCATGATTGAGTTTGGAACACGGAGGAAAAATGCCTGATCAAAAAAAATTAACTGAGGCTCAACATAATCTGATACATCACAATGTTCTTATAATGTGGAAGCCTGAGTACAATCTGGGGATACCCATTGTTGACGAACAGCACCGGGGAGTCGTTGCCACCATCAACTCCCTCTATTACGGGATGCAGAACAAGCACGCCGATACCATGCTTCGGCCGGTGATTGAAATGATCAATAATTATACAACCATCCATTTTGAAACAGAGGAAGATTTCCTGAAAAAATGCGGCTATCCTGATTTGGAACAGCATCTTGAATTGCACAATGAACTTAAAAAAAAGTTGTCATCTGTCGGAAAAAAAAGCATTTGGGAACAGGATCCCAGTCAGTTTATGGAGTTTCTTAAGACATGGTGGATTGATCATATTTGTAAGAAAGACTGGTTGTTTCGGGATTATCTTCTGAAATGAAGGGTATCAATACCGCAGGGCAAGCCCTGCGCCGGCGACTGCGTCGCCTTCCGCGGCAAACCGCGGAGTATTAACCCCTTCGTTTCCTCACTCGCTCGGTCATGGCTGTGCAAGCACAGCCGCGACTCTCGCTTCGTTCGTCAATAACGGCATCATCCTCCTATCCACTAATCTCTGTTTTCGTATTATAATTGAGTCAGGATTTGGCATCGCGGGAAAGGAGCGCCCATGGAAAGAATATCCTTGAGACTCGTCAAGCTGGAAAGCGGATCGGCGCAACGGGCAAAGAACCGCAAGGTTCGCATGGAATTCCACATCAACCGCGATGTCCGCCGCGATTACGGTCTGCGGGACAGCCTTTTTTCCCTCACCGGAAATGTCTTTCTTGCCGACCTTAGGCAGACGCGGGAGCTGGCGGCAAAGTTCAATGCTAAACAAGACCCCGCTCATCCTGAGCGATTTATAAAAGCTGGGCAGCTTTACGCGATGGGCTTGATCGATGAAATTCTGCATTATGTAGTCGCCCTTTACCGCGAGCAGGTACAACCCGATGTTTTTGAAACTGCGCTTAACAGGCTGGAAATGAATTTTGGCGAAGAGCGGACAGACGGGCTTCTCGTTACTTTTTCCGAACAGTTTCCTCCGAGGCCGGTGTACAGGGGCGAAAAAAATACAGACGAATATCTAGAAAGCACAGAAGACGGCGAAAGCTGCCGCGCCCTTTCACTTGAAGAAACCATGCTTCTTTCGCTCGCGAATCTCAATCCCGCGTTCAAGCCTTTCAAGTTTTTATTTGATGATGCCGATTTGTCCGGTAAAACGATCTACTCTGCGGCGATTGAAGAATTAAAAGCCCACTTTAAGGATATGCCGCCCTTTGGCTCAGACGGCTTGAGCCTTTGGGAATTTCTGCGGGCGCCTGCTCTTGCTTCGCCTGATTCCCTGTCTGGTCAGCTTGATTTCATGCGCAAGCATTGGGGTTTTATCCTTTCAAAATTCATGTCGCGGCTGCTCATAAGCCTTGATGTCATGAAAGAAGAAGACAAGCCCGGTTTTATGGGGCCGGGTCCAAGCGAAATATTGAGTTTTGCCGGGCTTGATGAATATGAGCGTTTCAGTCCCGATCAGGACTGGATGCCCAAGACAGTATTGATGGCGAAAAGCACGCTGGTCTGGCTTTATCAGATTTCAAAAAAATACGGAAGGGAAGTTACCCGCCTTGATGAAATCCCCGATGAGGAACTTGATGAATTGGCGCACCGCGGTTTTACGGGGCTGTGGCTTATCGGCCTATGGGAAAGAAGCAAGGCGAGTAAGACGATTAAACAATGGACGGGTAATCCCGAAGCGGCGGCATCGGCATACAGTTTGTACGATTATGATATTGCGGGCGAATTGGGCGGCTGGGGTGCGCTGTGCTCATTGCGGGAACGGTGTATGCGGCGTGGCATACGCCTTGGTTCGGACATGGTTCCCAATCACACCGGCATCGACAGCCGCTGGATGGTAGAACATCCTGACCGTTTTCTTCAGCTTTCATATCCGCCATTCCCGACTTACAACTACAACTGCGGCAACCTTTCAGGCCGCGATGATATAACCGTTCAAATTGAAGAACATTATTTTTCGCGCAGTGACGCGGCTGTGGTTTTCAAACGAATCGATAACCACACGGGTGAAACGCGCTACATCTACCATGGCAATGACGGTACTTCCATGCCCTGGAACGATACCGCACAGATTGACTTTCTTAACAGTGAAGCGCGTGAAGCCGTTATCCGCACAATTATCGGCGTATGCCAGCAATTCTCGATTGTGCGTTTTGATGCCGCCATGACTCTCGCAAAGCGGCACATTCAGCGGCTGTGGTTTCCTGCGCCGGGAAGCGGCGGTGCAATTGCAAGCCGCGCCGAACATTCCATCACCACCGATGAATTCAACAGCCGCATCCCGAATGAATTTTGGCGCGAAGTTGTGGATCGCTGCGCTGTTGAAGCGCCCAATACCCTGTTGTTAGCTGAAGCTTTCTGGATGATGGAAGGATACTTTGTGCGCACATTGGGGATGCACCGCGTTTACAATTCGGCGTTTATGAATATGCTTAAAAACGAAGAAAACGCAAAATACCGCGCCACTGTCAAAAACACAATGGAATTTGATCCTGAAATACTCAAACGTTTTGTCAATTTTATGAACAACCCCGATGAAGATACCGCAGTTGCCCAATTCGGCAAAGGCGATAAATATTTCGGCATTTGCACATTGCTCGTAACAATGCCGGGGCTGCCCATGTTCGGCCACGGTCAGATTGAAGGTTTCGAAGAAAAATACGGAATGGAGTACCGCCGCGCCTACCGTGATGAACAGCCCGATGGTTACCTTGTAGGCCGCCACGAGTGGGAAATTTTCCCGCTGATGAAACGGCGCGCTCTTTTTTCCGGCAGTGCCGGGTTCAGGCTTTATGATCTGCATTGTCAGGGCGGTTCGGTAAACGAAAATGTTTTTGCCTACTCAAACCGCGCATGGGTGAACGGTCGCGAAGAACGCGCACTGATTTTTTACAACAATTCATACTACGAAACCTCGGGCTGGATCAGAATAAGCGACCCCGATATTCCAAAGGAAGGCGGCGGCACGTGCAGGGACAGTCTGAGTCAGGCGCTCGCGCTCCACAGTGAAAGCCAATACTTTATCCTGTTACGCGAACAAAAATCGAATCTGTGGTTTATCCGCTCTTCAAAAAGCATATTGGAAAATGGTTTTTTTGTGGGGCTGAAGGGTTACGAGACACAAGTCTATCTGGACCTTTATGAAGTTGAGGATGACGAAAAAGGCCGCTGGGCGAGACTGCACAACGATTTGCAGGGCAGGGGAGTTCCCGATCCTCAGGCGGCGATTATGGACATTTACCTCGGCGAACTTTACTATCGATTTTCGGAACTTTTCAAACCAGAAATCATCACTACTTTGCAGACATTTTTTGTTCGCGGGAAAAAAGCAGCGCCGGTATCCAGGGAAACATTTATTGAATCGCTGAAAGCGCCGGTTGAGACTTTTGTTGAAACTGCGGGAAGCTTCATCACCGGCGCGGATGGCGCTTACGACGCATGGCTGCCGAAGGATGAAGACGGCGTTAACCTGAAATTTGTTAAAGTAAAAAAAGAAGAAATATGGGAAGAATTTTTGGCTTACATAAGCAGAATGTTAAATTTCGAAAAGACCGGAAAACTCACGGCTAAAGCGGCGACTCTTGTTGAAAATTTTTCCGGTAAACTGTCGGAAAAACAGTGGCTTTGCGCTGCCGCCCTTGGTTACGGCCTCCTCTCCCTTCTGCGCCCTGTGATTGGAAAAGAAGCCAAAAAATACGCCGATGGCCGTCTTGCGGCAGACCTTGCTTTTGCTCACTGGGGTTTTGGACGCAAATTGAGGGAACTTTGCCTGCGCTTCGGCGCTTCGGAACATGAAGCGTGGCGGTTTGCCGAAATATCCAAGGCTGTTCTTTGCCGGACAAAAGCAACGCCATATCGCATAACGGATGAAAAATTTGATGCCTCCGCCTTTGCCGCATGGATTATTGAGGAATATTATCTTGACGAAGATTTCAGGCGCATTCTTGGGATCAATATTTTTAATGATGTTACATGGTTCAACAAAGAGGGTTTGGAAGACGCTCTGTTTTATTCAGCTCTGTTCTTTATGTTGGAAAGCGGCAGTGTCTTGCAGCCCGGCATGATTTGGCAAAACCGGCTTGACTGCATTGCCCAAGTATATGATGCTTTGAAAAAAGCGGAAAAGAAATCAGGTTATCGTTTGGACAAACTTATTGATTTGTTGACATCTGATACTAAAGTATCTAATGTTCCGGCGTCAAAATCTGCCAGAACCAAAAGGAAAAAATGATGAATGTTAGCTGCAAATATCTGGCATTTGGCGTGTACTGTCTGGTTTCCCTCCCGCTGTTTTCACAAAGTATGTATCTGGAAATAAATCTTAACGAGCCGATTATGCAAAACAGGCTCCGGTTTATCAAACCAAAACCGCAGCTTGAGATATTTCGAGTAATCGAAAAAGCCGGCAAGGATGATAAAGTACGGGGCATCATTCTTAACATTGGGAATTTTTCAGGCAGCAGGGAATATGTTTGGGAACTGCGGAACTCGCTGGAGCAGTTTAAATCCGGCGGAAAAAAGATTTGCGCGTTCATCAGTAACGCCGATATGGATATTTACTATCTGGCTTCCGTTGCGGATAAAATTGTGATGGACGAACAGGGAGCTTTGAACCTGTTAGGTTATTCATGGGGCAGGGGTTATGTGCAACACAGTCTTAAAAAACTTGGGATCAGCGTCCGGGAACTTCGATACTTGGAGTATAAATCAGCGGCGGAAATGTTCACAAGGGATTCCATGTCGGAGGCTGACCGCAGGCAGTACGGCGAATATTTGGACGACATTTTTAACCTCACCCGCGATACATTGATCAAAGCCAGAAATTGGACAAGTGAAGAATTTGACACCATTGTGAACAGCGAATTTCTCTACTCGGCAAAAAACGCTCAAGACCGGAAACTTGTTGATCGTGCAGGCAGGAAAGACGCGGTAACCGAAACTCTCAAGGAAATCGAAGGCGCTGAGGTTAAAAAATTCGCCCTCTACGGCGATCAAATGTCAAGCTTGATGGGCGAACAGCCGGAATACAGCCCCCCAAGGGCAGGAGGTTTTTTCAAAAGACCGCCGGTAATTGCCGTCATCTACGCAAACGGTCAGACTGATTTGGAAAGAGGAATGGCAGCATGGAGTCTGGCTCAAACAATTCGTGAATTGTCGGAAATGAATCGGGTTAAGGCAATCGTGCTGAGGATTAATTCGCCGGGAGGAAGCGCGGAAGCCGCAGACTATATTGCCGAAGCGGTGAGTTACGCGAAGAAAGAAAAACCCGTGGTGGTGAGTATGGGACAGACAGCGGCTTCCGGCGGCTATTGGGCGGCGATGAATGCCAGCCACATCACCGCCACTCCCTACACGGTTACAGGTTCCATCGGCGTGATCGGAAGCTGGTTTTATGACAACGGTCTCAATGCTAAACTTGGTTTTAGTGTGGATACTCTCAAGCGCGGCGCACACTCGGATTTAATGACCGGATTTTTTCTGCCTTACCGCGATCTGACTTCAGAAGAAGAAGCGCGTTACAGGAAATATATCCTTGATCTTTACAATGATTTTTCCGCCAAAGTCGCAGCAGGACGCGGCATGGAAATTGAAAAAGTAGAGTCCGTTGCTCAGGGCAGGATTTTTTCAGGCATAGGCGCGCTCAATGCCGGCCTTGTTGACAGTATCGGCGGCCTTTCCGATGCGCTCAACACGGCGCGCACTCTGGCGGAAATTCCTGAAGGAAAGAGCGTCATCTACAGTGAATATCCAAAACCCAAATTTTGGGACAAACTGCTGAATCAGTTCCCTTTTGCGGCGACTTTTTTCAAAAAGACCAACAGTAAGAACGATGCTGCCTCATTTCTTGCGGACTTGCTTATTCCCGAAGACATTCGCTACCGGCTTGAGCGTAACGGTCAAGTCATGCCAATTCTGCCGCTGGGGTTTGGTGATTGACTTTCTCTGTTTAATTAATCAAAAAACCCAAGCAAAAATGGTTTTTAACACTATTTTGGGTTATAATGCTTTTAGATATGCGTAAAAAAATTTTATTTCTATTGTTCACTGTTCTCATTTTTATGTCCGGCTGTAATGGTATGCCGGCTGTAAAAGCCGGAGCGGAAGACCGGTGGAATGTTTATGGATTGTACGATCCTGAGCAAAATGTAAGGCTTTCTGATTTTTATGATGGCTATGAATCTGAGACAATGAATTACAGAACGGAAGATTTGTTTTGGTATCGTAAAGCAGACAGAGGCAGTGTATCCATTGATGAATATCTTGAATCGGAAGCGGTGTATTTGGGACACACGCAGGGAGGCATTGAATTTTGCGGCATCAGCGATATGGAAGGATTAAAGGAGGGAGTATTCACTTCCGACAGACCATCCAGAATTGTTTTTATGAAAGTGCAGGATGTTCAAAAATTTTCACATAACCTTGATAAATACACTGTTTTGAAAATCAGATACCGCTACCTCTACCGTCCCGCGTATGTTCCCAAGGGTCAGGATATTTCTTCGGTCAGCAATCGCAGAGTTTCGCAGGCAAAAACATCGGGACTTGTGAGTGTCAGCGAATTCTTTTTGGATGAATATGAGATTACCGGTAAAACAGAAATACAACAGTCATTGTTAAGCAAAGGATTGAACCGGGCGGGAGACATTTTTTCCGCTTTGGTACGCGGGACGGACAGAGCCATAGGCAAATTATTGGGAATAGATGATGTCGTTCCCGAAGGTGAAATAAAACTGGAGAACGGTTTAACATACCAGAAAGTCGGTCTAGGAGAAATTGTAAAAAAATCAAAAACATACGAAGGGCCGGATTTACTTCTTACAAGCAGAGTTAAACTACATGGAGACAGAGGGGATGATGTCTGGGCTTTTCGGGAAGCAGAAGGCGATTTAATACATACCATGAAGTACACAGGTCATATTCCGTCAAGCATGAAAACTATAAGAATTTATTACCGTTTGCGTGACGGCGGTATCTTTGAAGTAGATGAAGTAAAGCAAGCCTCGATCTTTAATGATCAATGGTGAGATATGGCAATAATCTGTAAAGCATTCCATGCTTCATCCCAACGAATCCGTTCTTGTTCCAGACGGACATGATGCCCCCAGGCATTATTCTTCAGCGATTGAAAAAGTATTAGCTCAGTGTTTGTGAGTAATGGCAGCTCTGTCGATGCGTGTTGGTCTTTCTCCTCAACCCATAACTCTCGATGACTCAGGAGTGTTGCCTCATCCATTAGCACTGTCTCCAGACGGGGCAGGTATGATCTGGCCCGATTCAATATACCAAAGCCATGTGTATCGATGTCTCCCCAGTATATGCATCGTGTATGATGGAGCCATGGGATTTCCCCTAAAACGTTAACCCCATATCCCAATCCCATGAAAACAACAGAATTTTTTATATCATTAAAGGCAAGGGCTGTTTGGATATTTTCAACTATGAATGTAAGGGCTGGTGTAATATCAAGACCTGCTATTTCTTCAACGGGGGCGAAAATATCACTGAGCCCGCTAAATTGGCTTCGAATATCAGGATCAAGTATGCGCATACGGATTAAATGAGGCTGTGGTCTGAGGCCGCAGAACCTGAAAAAATCGTGATCTTCTGACGGATCACCACGGATAGCCGCAATCAATTCACAGACAATACCCTTGCGCGTTTCCAGCCATTTACTGTCGATACCGGCAACCGGTATTTGCCGGATGTATAAATTGGAATTGGGATTGGCGCATATCCAGGATAATGTCTCAGTTAGATTTATAAATTCTGAGTTGTCATAATCAGCAAGAACATTGAAGTGCCTGGGCAGGGTATCGATCAATGCAGGCCAACGCTGAATCAATGATTTGTAGCGATTAACCGCACGCGCCCACCTTGCTGTCTCACCAACCCACGCAGCAACATCATCAGGACTTTCCAATATAAATTTCTCAGGGACACTTTGTGTTCCCAGTGCTCCAAATCGGTGTTCGGTCCAGACAAGGGAGCCTGGTGAACAAGGTTTGCGCTCTTGCCATGTTTTCCATGACGCAAGCCATGAGCGCGCTTCGTCACGCTGCAGCAACGCTTTCTTCGCTGTTGGGATGTCAAGGTTTATTTCCAGCGGCCATGTTCCCAAGCCTTTCAGCCATTCGCGGTGATTGTTCTTGAATTTTCTTTTTAGCAGTTCCTGAACATCATTGGGAAACTTCAATATCTGCATCCTCATTGCTATGGCTGGGGAGATCCAGGCGTCGGTTTTCATTGTCGTACTCGATATTCAGAACACTGGAAACATTACGGTCGCGAATGTCCACAAAGCATGCTCCTCCGATGAACTGCTCAAGCGTCATTACCGACTTTAGCGGTGTCGCGACTATCATCTGAAAACCGAAATTATTAAAGATGTTCATTGCAAGCGCGGTGAATTCATTATCCGCCCTGTCGAATGCTTCATCAAGAATAACAGCCGCGTACATGGGAACGCCAAGGTTATTGCCGGCAAGCTGGTACCGGAGAGCCGCAGCCAAACAGGTTGTTGTAAGTTTCTGGCGCTGCCCTCCCGATTTACCTGCACCGCCGCGGTAAACTTCCACATCAACACCGCTCTCGTCTATTTCATGCCCGACGAACTCAACATGCTGACGAACATCGAGCACCAAATCCCTCCAGTGCTTTTGTTCATTTTCCTGACTTGAAAGGCGTTCAACAAGACTTTTAAGTGAAACAAAACGCGCCTCTGCTGCATCAGGGCGGTCTTCATTCCACGCATGGCTTAGAGTCTCTTTGATTACCTGTCTGAAATCCCTTACCTCTGATAGCTGCCTGTCGTTTACATTTATGCGGAGGTAGGTATCCACGCTCTCGGTTTTATTAAACGGTACCTGTCTAAGGCCGTCATTGACATCCACCATTTTATCACTAATTGCTTTTATTTCATTATTGAGATGTGTATTTAAGGCGGCTAAATTTTGATTGCTTTGATTTCTAAGTAAATCAAAAAAGCGGCGCTCATGAGCTGGCAGCCCATCCGTTTCCAGCCTTGTCAATTTTGCGAAGTAATCCTCCGCGCTGGAAATAGTCGTGTCGACATCGCCTGCCTCCGACGGCCAGATCCGCTTAAAGTCGGCAAAGGAAGCCTCTATATGCTTTTCGCAGTCGTTAATACCGCGGTTAATTTTTTCTGTGTCCTTGCCAAGAGCCTGAATCACAGATATTGCAACCGAATCCAGGTTATCAAGATTGATATTTCCCGCAAAGGGCTGGGTCAGCGCGGCCTGCGCAAATCTTTCATCGAGACCTGTTTTCTGATGGGAGGTGAGTTCAATTATAGTTATTTCGTTTTCGATTTTACTAAGTTTATTTTTATCATCATTAATTCGTGTTAGAGTATTTTCGTAGCTGGCTTTTATACTGACAAGCTCCTTCTCCGCCCGTGAAACAAGAGAGCTCTGCTCGTCAATCTGTTTTTTAATTTGCGCCAGCTCTTTATTTTCTTCGCGCATTTTGCCGATGATTTCGTCGATTGCAGAAATACGATCCAGCAAAGGAGCGACATCAATTTCCCTCCAACTTATATCAGAAAGAGTTTGACAGTGCATTGCTCGTGACATGCTCTTCGCCTGCTGATCTGTCAGTGTATTCAGCATCTTATCGCAGTCGGAAATTATTAAAGCCTGTTCATGGGCTTGCTGCTTAAACAGAGCAAGCTTTTCTTTATTGTTAAAACCAAGCACCCAGTTTCGCTTGTCATTGACATTAAACCTGTCATCTTTTTCATGGCGTGTTTTGCTGTGTTTTACCTGACCTTCGCGCGTTAATGCGCGATCTTGTTTTTTGAAAGCATTAACTGATTCTACACAGGAATAATTAAAGCGGTTACGTAATTCGGCCTTAAGCCAGTCTGCAGAGTTACAATCCTTAACATTTAGTTTAAAAACAAGCGAATCTGTAAATCCTGTTTGAGAGTTCGCCTGTCTTTCGTTTCCGGATTCCGTATGGCCGGTTCTATAATAAACCAAACGCTTGCCAAGGTGCGTGCCGTTGATATAATTTGATAATGCGGAGTAACTGCGCTCATCGACAAGAATAGACAAAGCAAAGCCGCGTAAAACCCTCTCAATCGCCCCTTGCCAGGATGATTCGTCCTGCTTGACTTCGATTAGTTCACCGGCAAACGGCAAAGCCGCTTCAGATATGCCAAGCGCAGAAGCTATTTTCCCACGCATGTCCAGCATGTCGGCCGGAATGTTGGAAGGCTGCCTTTCAAGCGCCTCAACCTCCCTGCGCGCGATTGTAAATGCGCTCTCGGCTTCCTTTTTCTTTCCTATCAAAGACAACTGTTCATCGCGAATTGCCGTGTTCTTGCTGTCCAGCCCTTCTATTTCTTCACGCGCTCTGCCGACAAGTCCGGCAAAGCCTTGAGGCGTAGGCAAACCTTGCTCGCTTTCTAAAGCCCAGCCGAGTTCGCGGCACGCCGACTTTGCCTGTTCAAGTTTCCGTCCGCGTTCTGCGCGCTGTCCTTCCTTTTCCAGTTTTTCATTTTCAAGCTGTTCGATTCTATCGCCGCCAATTTTTCCGTGCAAGCTTTCAAGTTCATGTAAAACATTTTTGTAATTATTAAGCAGCGCTTGCTTCTGCTCAGCTTCGCCCTCAAGACCTTCGGATTTTACTGTTAAGGAAGCAATTCGCTCATTTAACAATTCTATCTGCCGCGTCTCGCGATAAGAATCAATGCCCGCCTGCAATTCATGAAACAACGCCATATCTACCTTCATTAATTCCATCTGTTTGTGCTTTTCTCTGGACGGAGCAAGTGTTTCTATCTGCTGGCGGGCTGTCACCACAGATTGATGGGCGGCGTTGAGCTCGGCAAATTCATTTACAAGTGTCTCTGCGGCTTCAAAGGTTCTGGGTTTATCAAGCATAAAATCCCTGAGAAAAGCATTTAAATCCCCAAGGTTTTTCGCGGATTGGGTCTTGTGCAAGAGCCTTAACGCCGTTTCATTTTCTATACCGAACTTCCTGCAGAAACGCTCGCGGTAAGAACTGAAATCATCGCAGCTATAAGCATCCGGAAACAATTGTTTTATCTTTCGGATATCAAAATCGGACTGCCCAAAACCTTCCACCTCGCGCAAGTCAAAAGCTCTTTCAAAAACAAAGTAATGGTGTTTAACATCCGCGTTATTGTTGGCGCTGCCACGTACCCAAAAAAGCTGTGCCAAAGTTACAATTTGCCCAAGGTTATTCCGGTACGACAAGGATAACGCGGACCAGGTAGTTGCCTTCCTTAAGTTACTGACGACAAAATCGCCTGAGTCCCCGTCTTTCTGCTCCGCCCACGCGCCGCGTATGTAACTGACAAGGCTTCGATCATTTCCTCTGTTCGTTCCGTCCCGCGCCGCCGCGTTATAATCGATCCAGCGCGGGGGCACAAGCAGGGTGGAAAATCCATCAAGGAGAGTGGTCTTGCCCGTTCCGGACCTGCCAACAATCAGAAATCCCTGTTCTGAAATTGGAATGTCGTGCCGGCCGGAAAAAGTTCCCCAGTTGTACACCTGAAACCTGTACATGCGGAATTGCTCTTTTGGAAACAATAAGCCTTCCTGTTCTTGCATCTTCATTCTTCTTCGTCCTCGCCTTCCGCGTCGTTTACAGGCATTCCTTCTTCCGCCATGCGTTTATATCGTTTGGTAAGATCGATGATAACTTCTGCGGAGAAAAGAAGTTTCAGCGTGGGAGATATTTCGAAACGATCATCGCTTTTGGGAATCTTTTGTAAAATACTGCGTTGCTTGAATTTTTCTATCGATGCGTGGATTTTTTTAACAAACCCGGCTTTATCGGTATTAGCGGCTTTTTCGTACAACTTAAGATGCTCTTCAATCTCATCCTTGGACACGACAGCGTGGTCGCTGCGGGTTTCTGCCTGCGATAGCTGTTGCCGCAAAAAAATAAGCAGAACCGAGTCGATAAAAGTTAGCCGCGCCCTGCGAAGCAGATGCGGTACTTCCAGGTCGCCGGTATTGGCCTGACGTGTAAAAGCAACCTGCATATCAGGATCAATCACCAGTTCCAAAAACAAATCCGCGAGCCGCCGTCGTATAATGTCTTCGTTTATGATAAGAACAGGCCATAGTTTTGTGTGGCGTTTTCCGTCAAGTACTGGGCCTGAGAGCAGCTGCACAAGGGCGCGGCGGGTGTCCAGCGCAAGCTCTCCTGTGTCGCCAGTGAACAAGCCTTTCTCAGTTTCGTTTTCATCACGTTCATACGAGTTCATCTATCCGCTCCCGCACAAAAAATAGCTTTTGAATCTGCGCTCTGCGTTTTACCTCATCATTGCCTGTCCATGTAACTGTTTCCCGGCTTTGTGATGTATACCCATGCCGGCTTCCAAGAGCGATCAGGCCTACGACGCTTCCAAGCCCCTGAGTTGCAGGGTATTGCTCCAGCACCTTGCCTACTGATGCCTGAGATACCATTTCAAGCACATTCCGTACATTTGCCTTGAGCGTGCGGAAATCTATTTCAGACTCCGCAACCAGTGCCCCCACAGATTCCAGATCGATTGATGGAGCATCCCCTTCATTCATTCCTTCCTGCAAAGCCCGCAGAGACGGATCATACAGCAAGAGCTGCGATAAAGAACGAACTCGGCTGCTTGTTAATTCCAGCGAATAACGGATATCGTCTGTTGTTTTTATTTTATCCTTGAGTGCCAAAGCGGCGCTGTGCGCTTCTTTTAAAAGCTGATTTAAGCGCCGCTGCTTAAGATATTCCCGGCTTCTGACAAAACGATTCAGGCTTTTGGCAAAAGTCTGCATAATACCATGAACTGCTGTGCCCTGATCAAGGAGCGTGCGTGTTATGCGTAAAAGAAAACGCCTGTCTTTATTATCCAAATCGTTAATGAACTCGCGCGACATTACACTGCCCAACGCCTGATCAAGCGTTGCCGACTGTTCATGGTCTGTAAGCAATTGCCAAAAGGCATTGAATGTCCTGCCCGCATCGCTTTCTGAAATTAAATCCATTCCTGCAAAAATAGACCCCAATACCTCGCCGCGATTTCCTTCATCATCCATTAACCGCTCTCTCAAACTGCGGTTCAATTGCTCAAACTTATCACGGACACGGTGGAAGTCGCCGGCAAGATCATCAGCCAGCGAAATAATTTCCCGTATGCGTTCCAATGCGCTTGCCGCAGAGAGTACATGCATATGCCCTTTTTTTATTGTGTCAATTTCTCTGCTTATCCGTTCATGCTCGTTCAGGAGGCGTTCAATGCGTCGCGATTGATTATCATCAGTATCTTCCGCCAGTTTCACCAGCGCCTGTATAACAAGGGCAAGACGGCTTTCTGTCGCTGCCGAGTGGGGCTGCTCCATACCGGATACAAAACGTATTGCTTCCTCTGCCGCTGTGGAGAGTTCATACTCTTCCTCTGTTGAGCTTTGGGGAAAATGTCTTACCAGAAATCCGTCGGCAAGCCAGTTGGCAACATAGCTTTGAGCTGTTTGAGGAAAAGCATCGCCTTGAGATTGAAGTGTTTCGAGTTCACGCTCAATACGCTCGTACAGCATGGAAGCAGGAAGGCTGCGTTCATTTTCATACAGATGTGACTGCAATAAAGCAATTACGACAGGGCCTTTGTCAGAAGCAAGCAAACGCCACAGCGGCTGCGTCCGCATACGGCGGTAAGTTGCTATGGCCTTAACAGCTTTCATTTTGATTATAATATCACATTTTGGAAAAAAATCACTTGGCAGGAGGGATGTATTTGAGGTAAAGTGAGCTGTCCAGGCGGGTATTGAGTTTTAAAGATGGATTGTTGCAAAAAATCGCCATGTCAGTATAGTATTTGGGTATAGGGTAGATTTATGCCACAACTGAATGAGAGGCATTAGAACAATGACAAAAACAACATGGAGGAACCACATTTTCTAGTTTTCCATTAAGGAGGATTAGAAGATGTCAAGATCTTACAAAAAACACTGCGGCTCCACAATCTGTTCTGGTTCGGACAAATTGTGGAGAAAACAATGGCACTCAACCATGAGGGCCAGAGAACGTGATTTGTTCATTCAACAGAAGAAGTGCCCAGAAAATGATTATTGTTACCCTATTCCGAATGAAGTGGGCGATCCCTGGAATGCGCCTTCTGATGGCGGAAGCCACTGGATGTATTCTGATTTTAATCATTATTACTTTGAACAAACCCGTACTCGTTGGTATTGGTGGTCTTTGCTGCCGGAAAAAGTCCCTTCACGCGAAGAGGCTTGGAAGGACTGGAAGATAAGGTTGGTGGGGAAATGAAGTGAGGCTAGCTCATCTTTTTAAGGACTGTATTTTCAAGTAATAACTTTGGAAAGCAGTTGCCAGTTGTCGCTGTTTATGTCTTTGCTGTATTCCCTGATGCAGATACAGAGCCGGTTGCTCTTATCGTCTTTTCGTACAAAACCGCCTTTAAGGTTGTTATCCAAAATGTACTGATGAAGGTATTTATACTTGGTTTCTGAAAAGGCGTCTATGTCCTTGCTTTCACCTGTGCGAGTGAAGCCGCCTTTAGTTTCAATTATCCATGTTTCATTGTTCACTCTGACTACATAATCAGGATAAAATAAATGCTGTTTTTTCATTGTGTCATCATAAACAATAGAAAAGTATTCTTCGCCTTTGTCGCCGTTTTAATAAAACCAAATTACTGATATTGCTTTTTCAAGGAATTCTTCAAATTCTTTTTCCGGCGTTGAGCGCGGCTCCGCTGAACTACGATAATTCGCATAGACATTTTTTGTATAGATTTCCTGTGTTTTATTAGTGCCGTCATAAGTAAAGAGTATTGTCTGCGGGAATGTAAAATCAACTGTTCTGATTTTATCAGGTTTTACGGCTGCAAATTTCAATTCTGACGACATTGAGGAACGAATATCATGTTTTAATTTTTCTGCGTTATTAAGAACAAAAGAGTATACTTCCCGAAGTTCGAGGGTTAGGATTTTATTGTTATGATTACTTTTCGTGTCAAAAAGTTTTCGTATAATGGTCAATATTTGATCATAATCAAGGTGGACTTTTAATCCGATTTCTGCGATGTGGTGGTGGAATTGTCTGCCGTGCTTATGGGTATTAAGAGGGGTTACAATATTGATATTGTCCAATTCAGCGAATTTATTTTTGGCATTTTCAAGAGTATTTACCTCGCCTTGTTTTGTATAAGTTTTAATATCTTTGGTAAATACATAACCTGATGCATTAAGTATTTTTTGGTTTTGCAATGCGAGCTTTTCGTTACTTGATGATGCCGTAATATCAATCCGATGCGGGAAAAAATTTATGCTGTATTTTTTCTGAAAATAATCCTCAATCGCGGAAAGCACGTGGCGGCTGTCTATTGGTTCGGGAAGGCTTTTTCGTTGCTGGCTTTTCAGCGTGAATTTTTTGTGTTCCGGTTTTAGGGATATAGTAGCAGCGTCTAACGCCCCTTTCCCTAAAGAAGTTTTTACGCTCTCGGTAAATTTTGTGTCCAAAGTAAACAAGTAACAACTGTCAAGAAGACTGGTTTCATAGTGTTGGGCTTCGGGCATACGCCTGATTCTGCCAATAGTTTGGATTTCAAATGTTTCGTCCATATTATCTCGGAGTTTTACCAGTATGTACGCACGGGGACAATCCCAACCTGTAGCTACAGCCTGTTTGATAATGAGGGCAATGGAGGCAGCGGAATTGTCCACGATGTTTTCAAGGTTTTCTTTTTGTTTGGAAAGCCATATTGCAAGTCTTTGGTTATCGAATGTTATGCCTTTACTTTCAAAGTATTGGACAATGTCGTTCTGTAAATCTTCATTTTTGTTTGGAATTTGAACGATTATCAAAGGATTTATGTCTTTTCCGATAGACTGCATTTTTGAATAAATATCCGCTTGTTTGGCAAGGGCTTTATCAAGAAGATAGCTTATTTGGTCTTTTACATGAATATTTTTTGCAAAGTCCTCATTTATTATTAGAACTTTTTTTATAAGCTCTTGTGAGATGACGATTTCCTCTTTTATTTCGATTACTGTTGCGTCTTTGTATTCTTTGGGCGTTGCCGATGTGCGGATTATTTTATCAGAATTAAAATAGGAAAGGATGTCGCTCGATTTAATGGTGTCGTTTTGGTGGCTTTCATCAACAATGATTTTGAAAGACAGACCTTCATTTTGAGCTTTTTCGATATATTCACGAAAGTTGGTACGCTCTGAGTCTTTGAGGGCGTTATTCCCTTTTTTGGTTAATTTTTCCCAGTTGATAAAACAAGCATCGTTTTCGGAAAAACCGGAAGTCATTACATCGGATAAAAGTTTTGTCTGGCTCCAGCGGACATATTTATCCATTTTTTCTTTGCTCTGTTCCTCAAGGTCGCCTTTGCCCGGTGTAAGCCACACAAAAACGGTTTTACTGTGAGTCTTAAAATATTCATACATGAAATGGGTTAAGATGATGGTTTTTCCGCTTCCGGTACAGCTCTTTAGAACGATATCCCGCCTGCCGCCTTCCATTTCCTCAAGCAAACGGCAAATTGCGTCATACTGGAATTGCAGAAGCGTTATATCCATGCCTATATCTCCATATCCCCATAGTAATAATCGGGAATAACATTTACCTTTATTTTTGCCGCTTTCAATTTTGCTTTTTGTTCACCTGAAGCAAGTACATTATGTCCCCGGTATATAGTCAATCAATTTAACTAGCTGAAAAGCCAAAATAATCATAGATAGCCGAATCAAGAGAGTGATAATACTGTACATTATCACGAAGATACCGTTTCATGTTAGCCCAAGATTTTT
>JAIRRJ010000038.1 GCA_031256035.1 Treponema sp.
TGACTGTTGACTGTTGACTGTTGACTGTTGACTGTTGACTGTTGACTGTTGACTGTTGACTGTTGACTGTTGACTGTTGACTGTTGACTGTTGACGATCACTCACAAAAAATGCCAAAGGCATTTTTTGTGTAGAAGAACGGGGCTTTTGTTCGTAAACAGCGAGTTGCATAGTTAGTGTATTTTATCACAAAGTAAGGGGAAGTGGCAAGTCCAGCTTGCAAGCCGCTTCCCCTGCGCCGCAGTTATCGTCCTGTTTTGTTTACCTCGTCAATCAAGGCATTCCAGTTCTGGGAAACAGATTCCACAAGCTGGGCGGGTTCACCTTCATGCCACCACATATACCAGGCAATATCGCCGGTTTCAAGTCCGGGAATCAACATCTCGTTCATGTATACGCCGTATCCGGGAGTACGGACCATTGCCAGCGTTTCATCAACAGCACGGCGATCCCGGTATAAACCCCACACGCCGCTTTTCCAGTCATCAGTAACAGGCATATTCCAAAGATTTATTGCGGCAAGTATCGTATCCAATTCCGTGCCGCGAAAGACAGAAGGAACAACCATTACGCTTGAACTTTCCGGGAAGAGGTAATTCTTGGCTTTCGGCCCCTTGGGCGGCAGAACATAACCCCAATCGTCATTCATGCTGTCCTTGAACGCTCCTGCCCTCCATTGCGCTTCAATCAACATTGCCACTTGTCCATCAACAAACGCGACAGTGTGCCAATCCCAGCCTGACCCTTCCGGCTTTGGCATCATGATGTTTTCAGAATGCAGCCTTCTTGAGAAATTCAGGGCTTCCAGAAATTCGGGTCTGCTTGTAGCGTTGACAAATTTACCGGATGCGTCTCTGGCAATAAACTGGGCGCCGTTTGAAACTACCATCACGCTCAGGATCGTACCTGCGTTATCAGCGGGCAATGCCCATGTATCAATGCGGCCTGTATTGTTCCGGTCCCGTGTGAGCCGCTTGGAAAGGTTAAAAAAGTTATCCCATGTCCATGTGCCGTCCTTCTGCATATTGTAGGGAAGATCTGGATCAAGCCCCGCTTCCCTGAAGAGACGTTTGTTAAAATACACTCCGTCTGAATTTCCGTTTCCAATAAACAAGGCATATTGCTTGCCGTTAAATGTAAATGCAGAACCAATATTCTGGTTGTACTGAACCTGCCGGTACGGAATGGCGGTTGTTGTTTTAAGATCGACTGCTTTGCTGTCGCTGAGCGGGGCAAGCAGCCCCATCTTGTACATGGACATTGCCCATTCCGGCATCACTGTAACTGCATGGGCTATCGGCTTTCCCGCCATGATGGAGGTAACTAATGAATCCATCATTTCACCCCAACCGGCAACCTGTTTTTCACGAATGGTAACACCATTATCCTTCTGGATTTTTTTGCGCCACTCAAGCATCAATTCACCGGGTTCATCTGTCGGTTTGAAGGTATTAACATCCCAATCCGACCACCAGTTCCCGATGACAATGTCCTTTCCTTTGAGGAGGTCTTTGCTTCCTCCCGCCCATGCCGCCGCCGCCATGAGTGCCAGCCCGGCAAAAATCAACCCAAACCTGATTGTTCTTTTCAGCATATATACCTCCTAAAAATCACCGCTTGTAAGCGTTATGAGAGTCATTATACTGCTTGCCGGTCAAGTTACCAGTCCCAGCTTGCCAGCCGTTTCCCCAGCGCTCCCGCCATGACGGCGGTCGCAAGTGCTTTTGCCTCATAGAAAGACTTATTGTCCATAAACTCCAGCCCCCCAACGGCGGAAAGCCAGCGGCGGCAGCCTGGGTTGAGCTGCAGCAGACCGGGGACAGAGCTTGATTTTGGGGACAGAGCTTGGCTTTGGGGGACAGAGCTTGCGCAAGCTGCGCAAAACACGCTGCCTTCACTGGCATCGAACCAAAGAGGGCTGTCTGCGGCTTCTTTTCCACATACGGCGCAGCATTCAATATGAGGCTGCATGCCCAAAAAGCCAGCCCATTGCCATAGAAAATGAACCAACAGTTGGGGACAGAGCTGTTCACTTGCGGTTTCAAGCGCGTCCAGAGCCGTAAGCGCAAGTTTCAGGGCGGTATCCCATGCGCCGCCGCCGCCGTGGGTGGCGAGAATCGTGTCCGCTATTGCGCCCGCCGCCATTGTTCTGTCGTAAAGCTCCCTCAATCCTGGGCGCCATGAATGAACGTCAAAGTCGCTGAGTTTTGCGGAATCCTTTACTGGGTTGAGGTAAACCCAAACCTGCCCGGAGTTAAACGGCGCGGCGTGCGCCCGCAGTTTGCTCTTTGGGCCGCCGAACACTGTAGCCCTGATGATTCCCTCTTCTGCGGTCAGCAGGAATACTTCGCGGTTGGATTCCCCGGACGGGCGGCTTCTGAGTATCAGGGCTTGATAAACGGCAGTTCGGGACATAGGGCTTTACAGTTCCAGCGCAAAGACCTTGCTTTTGCGGTTCTGATCATAGGCTGTGCGCTTCTGTTCGGGCAGGGCTTCAACCGGCGCTTCCTTGAAGCCGAGGCTTTCAAACCAATCCTGCGTTTGAGTGGTAAGCGCAAAGACGCGGCGCATTTTGGCTTTACGGGCTTTTTCAACAAGGAAACCGACTATTCTGCGGCCAAGCCCCATATCCGCGTACTGCGGGTCTGTGGCGACAGCCGCGATTTCCCCCTGAGCTTCGCCCCAGTCATGCAGCGCACCGCAGGCTCGAACGGAGCCGTCAATCTCGAAGACTGAGTAATCGCCTTTCCTTTCCAAGATTTGATCCGCGCTCCGCCTTATAAGGATGCCGTTTTGCATGAGAGGTTCCATCAGCCGCAGAATATCCGGCAAATCCCTGGAGTGCAGAGCGCGGATAGAATCGTATTCATCGGCGTAAATCATTGTACCAGCGCCGAGGTTGGAAAACAGCTCTTTCAAAACTGAGCCTGCCTGCCTGCCGTCAACTATATGCACACGGTGTACGCCCGCCTTGCTTGCCAATAAGGCCAGCTTTAGTTCACGTAAATACCGCTGCAAGGAGACAGTTTCCGCCTCATTTTGCCCTTTATAGCCGTTGCCGGCTGCAATAACTGCTTCAGCTTCCCTGGTAGTGAGCCTGTCAAGCCTTCCGTCCGGCCTCGTTTTCGGCTTTTCCGGCAGAAAATCCGCCCTCAGTCCGTCATTTACGGAAACGATGAACAATTTGACAGCTTTCAGAGCCGTTGAGACCGCCAGAGCAATTTCATCGCTTTGAACATTGTACGGTTTACCCGAAGGACTCCAGCCAATGCACGGGAGGATTGGAACCATGCCAAGATTCAACACCTTGTTAAGAGAGTCGGCGTATATCTTATCAACCGTACCGGTATGCTCCGTATCCACTCCGTTCTTGACACCCAGCCCTCTTGCCCGTACAAAGTTGCCGATTACAGCCTCTACCCTGCTGCCGGAAAGAAACGTCATAAACCGGCTTGCTACATCAAAAGCCGCCATCTCCACAAAGGGAATTGCCTGCGAAGTGGTAACGCGGACGGGAAAATCTGTCGTTGTCGCATAAGTAGAGGCGATATTCTGCTGTTTTAATACCGCGTCGATGTTTTCTTTGGCGCCGGGAACTATGACTACCTTGAAGCCTGTTTTTGCCAGCAGCGCCAAATCCTTCACAAGACCGGGAAAACCCGGGTCTTCGGTTATGGGATATTCGATTTTGAAAACAATTGTGGAACCTGCAAAGCGGCTTTGATAATGAAAAACTTCGCGAATCAGGTCTACCTGGGATAATGAAATGTCATTCATGGCATTATCATTCTATCTGTTTCTGATTTCTTTTATTCTCACCACTATATCGTACACAGCATATACGATAACTAAAACTCCCAAAATGCCCAAGAATATATTCATACATAATGTATCGGCATTTCAATGTCATAAACCGCGTTTTTTTCAATCAGTACTGCGATTTAACGATTTTCACTAAAGCTCAATTTTCATATTCCGATACTTTAAGTGAAACGGGAGAACCAGGCGGAGCTTAATTTTGTAAGTTCCAATTGTCATCCCGCCGGCAAGATCATGCGCCCGTCGGGTATTGTGATTTTTCCGGTCATCCTCACCCTTCCGGGAACGGTGGGTCGAGGGTTCTACGTATTTTCCACCGGAAAATACGAGGGCACATGGATGTTTGTGTGTTACACGAATATCCGCAAACAGTGAGTGAGTTTTTCCTTAAGGCGAAACTCAAAGTAAAAAACCGCAAAGCGGTTTTTTATACGGCATGGAAGCCGCGGCGCGTTACCCGTCGATGACGGCAGCGCCGGAAAAAGCCAAAGGAGTGAGTATATGATAATTAATCACAACTTAAGTGCAATGTATGCCGACAGGTCCCTCAAAGTTACCCAGGTGTATCTGGACAAAAACATGGAGAAGCTGTCGAGCGGCATTCGCATCAACCGCGCCGGTGATGATGCTTCGGGACTAGCAGTATCAGAAAAAATGCGTTCCCAAATTCGCGGTTTGAATCAGGCGTCAACAAACGCCCAGAATGGCATTTCATTCATTCAAACTGCGGAGGGTTACCTCCAGGAATCCGAAGACATTCTCCAGCGTCTCCGCGAATTGTCGGTGCAGGCAGCCAACGGAATCTATTCCGATGAAGACAGGCTGTACATCCAGATCGAAGTTTCAGCTTTGGTAGACGAAGTAGACAGGATTGCATCACACGCACAGTTCAACGGGATGAATCTGTTGACAGGCCGTTTCAGCCGGCTTATCGGCGAAAATGTGGTTACCGCCTCTATGTGGCTCCATATCGGCGCCAATATGGATCAGCGGAAGCAGGTGTTTATCGGCACAATGACAGCGAAGGGTCTTGGTATCCGCAATGTCGGTGACGATACCTTTATTTCACTGTCCGCACCGGACAGTGCCAACCGTGCCATTGGAACCCTCGACAAAGCTCTCAAGATCGTCAACAAACAAAGAGCCGATCTTGGCGCCTATCAGAACCGCCTTGAACATGTAGTCCGCGGCCTCGATGTAGGAGCAGAAAACCTGCAGGCAGCAGAGTCCCGCATACGTGATGCAAACATGGCGAATGAGACAGTTGGTTACACCAAGAACATGATTCTTACCCAGTCAGGCACAGCTATGCTGGCGCAAGCCAATCAAAGGGGCCAGGCAGTTCTTCAGCTTCTGCAATAGCAGAACGTCTCTCGGAAAGGCGCCTAACCGCCTGACCACTATAGTGGTCAGGTAGGTTGGGCTTCTTTTTTTTGCAGAGATCAACTTACGACGCTAAATAGTTCCTGATATGTTATTAGCAATATCTTCAGCGGTAATACTCAATTTCCCGTTGTCTTTACGGGTAGCAATTTTCTTGAAGTAATGACTGTATTTTACATCCATTACAGCAACATGGCTTAATACCCAGTCTTTTAGAAATTTTGCAAAGTTGGTAAGAACCAGCCTTTTCCCCGATTCAAAATCCTTCACGCTTTGAACTACAGTGAGGACAAACTCTTCATGAGTCTTTTTATGCTCAGCATAACCTGGGAATTTAGTCGCAAGCATATATTTTTCTTCGGTTGCAAAGTGGACTTTTATATAATCTACCGCTTGACCAATAACTGTTTTAAAAAAAACACGTTCCTCGGCTTCATTTCCGCTGGCATGGTTAAATAATTCATTGACAAACTCCAGAAGTCCTTTGTGCTGGTCATCAATAAGTTTTATTCCCATTGAATATGAATCAGACCATTTGACATGTTGAGCCTTGTGGTGAGGATGATGAATATGATGCCCTTGATGATGCGGATGAGGATGTTTATGCATTTTGCTACCTCCAAAAAAAGACTATATAAAATATTAGCACATACCATTCAAAAAGCCAAGCAAAATTAAGGCAGAACAAACGGAAATAATCGGGGAAAAACCAAAAATGCTACAGTTTTGTGCTGCAATAGTCTTTGTCCAGCAACTCTTCTGCTATTAATTCCGCCTGTTTCAATACTGTTTCAGTTGCAAGGAGCTGCATATCCGGCGGATAGCCATATTGCCGCAAAATCCGTTTTACAATTACCTTCAATTTTGCTTTAACACTTTCTTTTATTGTCCAGTCAATGGAAACATTTTCTTTCACTTTTTCGTAAAGAACAATAGCGAGTTCCCGCAGCTTGTCTTGTTCCATTAACTGTTTTGCGCTGTCATTATTTGCAACAGCGGTATAAAACGCGTACTCATAATCGGAAAGCCCCATTTCTTTTGGCTCTTTATCCATATTATGAATTTCTTTTGATAGGGCAATAAGCTCTTCGATAACTTCTGAAGCGGTGATAATCTTGCTGTGGTATTTTTTGATGGAATTTTCGAGCATTTCCATCAAGGTTTTGCTTTGAACCAGATTCTTTTTTGTACGTGATTTTATTTCATCATTAAGAAGCTTCTTTAACACCTCAAGAGCGATATTTTTGTGTTTCATATTTTTAACTTCAAGCAGAAAATCTTCTGACAATATGGAAATATCGGGTTTCTTGATACCGGCGGCATCAAAAACATCGATTACTTTTTCAGTAACAAGGGCTTTGTCAATTACCTGCCGTATGGCTGTTTCAATTTCTTCATCTGTTTTGCCTGCGCCAGAGCTGTCAAACTTGACCAGCCGCGCTTTCACTGCCTGAAAGAACGCAACTTCATCTTTTACATCCATTGCCTGTTCGTGAGGAATTGCAATGGAAAAGCTCTGAGATAAAGAGCTTACTTCATCAATAAAACGCTTCCTGCAGTTTTCCAGGGCAAGAATATGATCCTCGGCAGAAAGAATGAGGGCAAGTTTTCTGCCGGTATCAGCTGCAAAATATTGTTCATAATCAAAACCATGGAACATCTGTGAAACAATTTCCAGTTTTTCCAGCATAAGATGCACGGCTTTTTCCTGATTAAGAGCAGGGTCGCCCTTGCCGCCGGCGGTAGAATAAAAAGAAAGAGCCTGTTTTAAATCGGAAGCTATTCCAAGATAATCAACAATCAGGCCGCCTGATTTATCTTTGTAGACTCGATTCACGCGGGCGATTGCCTGCATCAAATTATGGCCTTTCATCGGTTTGTCAATGTACAGCGTATGAAGATGAGGAACATCAAAACCGGTAAGCCACATATCCCTGACGATTACGATTTTTAACTCGTCATCCGGCTCTTTCATCCGTTCAGCCAATGTGCGCCGTTGTTCTTTTGTCGTATGATGTTTGGATATTTCAGACCCGTCAGACGAAGCGGAAGTCATTACAACTTTGACAACGCCTTTTTTCAGGTCATCGCTGTGCCATTCGGGTTTTAATTCGATGATGGCTTTGTAGAGTTCAGCGGCAATACGGCGGGACATGGTAACAATCATGCCTTTTCCGTCCATAACTTCCTGCCGTTGTTCAAAGTGAGTGATAATATCTTTTGCGATTTGCTTTATCCGGTCAGCGCTGCCGACAAGGGCTTCAAGCTGTGTCCATTTGGCTTTGGCTTTTTGTGTTTCAGGACCCTCCGCCGAGGCTGTAAGCCGAGGTTCCCCTCCGGCAAGTTCATCCTGCTCCAATTCATCATCAAGTTCTTTTACGAGCTTTTTGCCTTCATCACTTAACACGATTTTTGCAAGACGGTTTTCGTAATAAATGCGTACCGTAGCGCCGTCATTAACTGCCTGCGCTATATCGTATACGTCAACATAATTGCCGAAGACAGCCGGAGTGTTGACATCGGTACTTTCAATGGGCGTTCCGGTAAAACCGAGGTATGTAGCATTGGGCAGCGCATCACGCATATACTTGGCAAAACCATAGACGACTTTTTTCCCGATAACATTGCCGCTTTCGTCTTTTTCATCAATTGTTTTTGCCTTAAATCCGTATTGGGTTCGATGCGCTTCGTCAGCAATGACGATAATATTTTTCCGGTCAGAAAGTTTTTCGTAAACATTGCCTTCGTCCGGCTGGAACTTCTGTATTGTGGTGAAAACAACGCCGCCTGACGCAACTTTCAGCAAATCTTTTAATTGCCCGCGATTTTCAGCCTGAACAGGTTCCTGACGAAGCAACTGTCTGGAAGCGGCAAAAGTATCAAAAAGCTGATCATCAAGATCGTTACGGTCGGTGATTACCAGAATGGTCGGATTATCCATGACAAGAACAATTTTTCCTGCGTAAAAAACCATTGACAGTGATTTCCCCGACCCCTGTGTGTGCCAGATCACCCCGCCTTTTTTGTCACCGGCAGGTTGAGCATTAACGCCGCTTACACCGTAACTTTCAGGCGATTCGTGAACTTCCAAGGCTTCATGATTATCAGCCGTTTTTCTGAGATCGCCGTATGAACGGCGACAGCCGCTTGCACGGAGCGTTGATTCAACGGCTCTGTTCACCGCATAGTACTGATGATATGCGGCAATTTTTTTAACGGTTTGAATGGTGATAACACCTGTTTCCTTGTCCTCTCTTTTGGATTTTTCAAAAACAATGAAATGGCGAATCAAGTCCAACAGTGTTTTCTTGTTCAACATTCCGCGAATCAGTGTTTCCAACTGACCGATAAGAGGGGATGCTTCAATCTTGCCATCAGCGCTCTTCCATGACATGAAACGGCTGTAGCCGGAAGAAATCGTACCGGCTTTTGCCTCAAGACCGTCTGAAATAACCAAAAAACCGTTATACGCAAACAGGGACGGGATCGCCTGTTTGTAGGTTTGGAATTGTTGAAACGCCGATTTTACCGTAGCGTTTTCATCGGTTGGATTTTTCAGTTCGATTACAACAAGAGGCAATCCATTGACAAACAAAACAACGTCGGGGCGTTTGTTCACATGGTTTTCAATAACAGTGTATTGATTTACAACGACAAAATCATTGTTTTCAGGCTCGTTAAAATCAATCAACCAGACCAGATCGCCGCGTTTGTTTCCGTCTTTTTGGTAGCTGACATTAATGCCTTCGGTCAGCATTCGGTGAAAAGTTTCGTTATTGGCAATTAAATCCGGCGAACCAAGTCGTTGGATTTGCTTTATCGCGTCTGCCTGCGCATCCAATGGAACATTATGGTTAATGCGGGAAACGGCTTTTTTTACCTTTTCCAACAGAAGGACTTCTTCAAAAGAAGAACGTGCAGTTGTTCCGTCTGTAGACGGTTCACCATCGGGGGCAATGCCGGGGCCGTAAATGTATTGGTAGCCTTGTTTTTCAAGGAGTTCTATCGCGAATTTTTCGATGATGGATTCGGTGATTTTAGCGGTCATTGGCAATTAATCAAATTATTCTCTGCGTATCTCTGCCCACGGCGTAAAACGTTCGGAATATTCTTTAGATTCTTTTCTTAAAGCTGCAACACTCATTTTTTACTCCTTATTCACTTATTATAAATGGTACTGTAAAAATGTATGAATTTCAAGGGATTGAGATATGCGTGTCAATGGTGTTTTTCAAGATTAGCTTAAATAGGTATTGACAGAACCATCTAATAACCATAGACTTAAAATATGAATTTCCCCTATATAAACCAAATTATTGTGCATAATTGTTATGCCAGTAAAGGCTTCAACATTCCTAAAGAACCATTAGGAGTATTTAAGCATATTGTTCTAACTGGAAAAAATGGCTCTGGTAAAACAACCATACTAAACAGAATAGGTCTTATTTTAAATTACTTACAAGACGGGAAAACAAAAGAACAGGCTATTAGGAGTCTTGCAGATAGTATTAATATATATAAAAATAACCCAACAAGAAGTTCATGGGAGCAATCAATCAGTGAATTAAAAGATATAGACATAATTTTTTTAAATAACAATTTTGAATACTTTTCTAATAATGAACCTTCAATAAATTTATTTTTTAAAGCACACAGACGAATAGAATTACAAGAGGTAAAAACAGTAACCATAGAAGAAGATTTTTTATCTACTCTCAACAAGCACAAGAACACAGATGACTTTACTAAATTGTTCAAACAATATTTAGTAAATAAAAAAGTTTATGAAGCTTTTGATTATATGGGAAATAAAACAAGTAAAATTAATCAAAGTCAACTGTTTTTTAGTAACTTAAAAGATATACTTGGAAATGTTTTGGAAGATAAAGGACTTGAATTGGTATTTGTTCAAGAAAGTTTTGAATTTTATATAATCCTTTCCGACGGGAGAAAAATAACATTCAATAATCTATCTGAAGGATTTTCTGCTTTTTTAAGTGTTGTAATGGATTTACTAACAAGAACAGATTTAATTAGAAAACAAAAGGATGATTTTCAGTATCAACCTAATGGAATTGTTCTAATTGATGAACCAGAAACTCATTTGCATTTATCAATGCAATACAATATGCTCCCTTTGTTGTCTTCACTTTTCCCTAATATTCAATTTATTATTGCAACACACTCTCCAGCTGTTATCTCAAGTTTAGAAAATACGATGGTGTATGATTTAACTAGCAAAAATGAGGTTGCCGACGATATAATAGGAAGCAGTTATTCAGAGTTAATGATTAACCACTTTGGACTTACCAACGAATATTCTCCAATTGTCAGCAAAATATTTGAAGAAGTAAATATTGCTGCGAAGAATAAAGATACAGAAGCTTTAAGGTCTGTTCTTGCCAAATATGAAACTTTTTTAACCCCCGCTCTTAAACTAGACATAGAATTTTTACTAATAAAAATTAAAAACGGTTGTCATGATTAATATTGTTAAAACTGAACCACCAAAATCTCTTGATACCCCGGAAATAAGAGATTATATCGATAATGCCATAAAATATTTAGATGATCCAGAAAACCTCATAAAGCCTGATAAACCAGGAACATATAGAAACAGTGACTTACTTGAAGCCTTTGATAGAGATTTTTTTTCAAAATGCTATTTAACTGAACAAAAATTTGAAAATTCATGGGTTATGGACATCGAACATTTTATTCCTCAAAGTGAAAGGCCAGATCTAATTTATGAATGGAATAATTTATTTCCTGCTGAGCATCATGCTAACATGATGAAACCAAGGAAAACCCCAAATGGAGGCTATCTCAATCCATGCGATCCTGGTGATGATGTAGAGAATGATATAATATATAGTTTATCAGCACATGGTTTTGATCCAGACTTCATAGCAAAAGATAATACTAATATAAAAGCCGTTAATACATGTAACCTGTTAAAGAGACTTCATAATGGGCATGACTCATACACAAATAAAGTAACAAAGACCCTACGTCATGCAATTCACAAAAAGTATATTGAAATATTAAAAAAAATAATCGAATATCAACAGCATCCCAGTAATTCTATACAAAAATTTCAAACTTTAAGAGAGTTGCGTGACTACTTGTCAAGGAAATCATCATTTACCATGTTGTGTCGTTCTATACCCGCTATTCACTCAATAAATGAAAATTTGTTTGATTGAAAAATACAATTAATATTTATTAAATTTATTGATTTAAAATGTAACCCCATAATTTTTCTGTATCAAAAATAAAACTCTTCAAAAAAATGAAGTTTAGGAAAGGTTACTACGCGCAGGGAAGGTGATGTTTCACGCTATTCCTGCCAAGAAGATAGGCCCATGGGGGGCCTGCGTCTCCCTGATGCTTTCGTAGCAGATGCAGAAGAAAACACGCTTGCCTGATTCAGCGCTGAGCGTATCGAAAATAATCCGCTTGCGGTGCGTGAAGCGGATTTCATTCTGTGCTGGTTTTCACCGTGCTAAGCTTTATATAGGCAGCGGGTTATACGGATATGATCTCTTTCACACCTCAACCCGCACTTCGCCGCTCATCAGTTTGGGCAGCAGAGTGTCGCGGAGTTTTTCGAGGGTGTGGATTTGAATCTGATTATGGAATACCTTTTCAAATAAAGGTTTTACTATTTTATCGAATTTTATTAATTCATCCACTTCTGGATAAACTATTGGAATATTAGAGAAATCACCAGTATTAAGATTTAATGTTGCTGTACCGCCACTTGCCATTGCTTGCAGTAGATCACATGATGCATTCATCGTTAGATAAAGAAAATAACGAAAGAATTCTTCATTTGGAATTATTGAATTTATCTGTTGATTAGTTTGGCTTTCTATAGCATTTAAAGAAACAAGTCCAACAGTTGCTATACAGCTTACACAAATTGATTTAGGAGGCAGCGTTTTATTGTCCTGAAATAGTTTTCCCTGCTCAGTTAAACTATCCGAAGTTTGAAATATAAAAGTATTTTCGTGCATATCTGGTATTTTGATGAATGGGACATTTCCGTCGAAGTATTGCTTGACATTTTTAGGTGGTGTTTTTCCGCAGATGATTTTTCCAAAGAACGAAAGTGGTTTCTCCTCCCACTCTTCATCCGCCTCTTCCACAAACCACTGGCGAAACAGCGTCTCTGCCATTGCTTCCAGCGTTTTGTTCTGGCGGTGCAGGAGGTCTATTTTGTTATCAAGGCTGGAAAGCACTGCGGCAATGGCTTTCTGTTCGGGGATAGGAGGAAACGTAATTGGGAAATTTCTTAAATCTGCAAGAGTTATATATTGCTGTGTGGAACCTTTAAGAGAAGCATCTATTTCTGCCTTTGCCTCATTTGATTTGAAAAAATAATAAATCCATTGGGCTAAATCTTTGTTCCCAGCAGTTTTGAATAACCCAATATTTTTAATAGCAAAATTTGGTTCAAAATCAATAATTGTCATTTCGCCAATGGTACCAATCATTGAAAATAACACATCCCATTTATGAACCTTACTACGTCGATTCACTTCTTCATAGTCTGTCAAAGAAATTTTATATGTAGATGTAAAATCTATTTTCCCGTTCTTTATATGGCGTGACGTGATGAGATATTCACCCTCATTTTTTTGTTTAGGTGAGTCGTGAGTACCATCCCTCACATCCGCAACTTCACAAAGTGATATTGTTTTCCATTCACTCATCGCCGCCGCCCTTTCTCCTCTTGCGCAACGGAAGTTTTGCGTTCTCAGAAAGTCTTGCCTCAATTTCCTTGATGCTGGGAAGTTCGGTTTTCAACTCCTTGGGCAGAGATGCTACAAGCTGGTATTCGGCAACACCAATGGGGCTGTGAACATTGCGCAAACTATATTCTGCAACAATTTTATTGCGGCTCTTGCAGAGTAACAGGCCGATGGTTGGACGGTCATCAGGAGCCTTCAGTTGAGAGTCAACCGCAGAAAGATAAAAGTTCAATTGTCCGGTATGTTCCGGCTTGAACGCTGATGCTTTTAGTTCAATTACGACATAACATTTAAGACGAGTATGATAAAACAGCAGGTCAATGAAAAATTCATCACCGGCAACCTCAAGGCGATACTGACGTCCAACAAAGGCAAAGCCGACTCCAAGTTCGAGCAAAAACCGGGAAATATGCTGAATGAGCGCATTTTCGATTTCACGCTCGTGCGCGTCATCGGCCAAACCAAGGAAGTCAAAAAGATACGGATCTTTGAGGGTTTCCTGTGCAAGTAGAGATTGTGGCGCGGGAAGGCGTTTTGCAAAATTTGAAATAGCAGCGCCTTGACGTTTGTGCTGCCGGTTTTCGATGTTGCGTTCCAGAGTTACACGCGACCATCCTTCGACGATTGCATGGACAGCATACCATTCACGATGTGCCGGCTGCGTCTTGGTAAGAATCGTAACTATGTGGAACCACGGCAATTGGTCAGCCGGCTGCTGACCAATTTGACCGGATGGGCATTGTTCGGCAAAATATCGCATATATTTGAGATTGCTGGTTGAAAATCCCTTCATGTCAGGAAAGGCTGTCTTTAAATCGGCTGCAAGATGCTGAATGATTTTATCGCCCCAACTATGTGCTTGCTGTCGTTGCAAAATATCCAGCCCGATTTTGTGATACAGGCGGATAAGTTCGGCATTAACAGCAAGTGAGGCACGGGTTCGGGCAGTCTGAATTTGTTTTTTAAGTGATTCAAGCCATGCGGAATAATTGGCAGGAACCCCCGCTGAAGCCCGTATGGGTCGAGGTTCTCCTCCGGTAATAGGAGTACTCTCCCGTGACTTGGCAGGAGGTTTTTTTTCAGGTTTTTTCATCTCAGCTTCACCTTCCCCAAATTTTCAAGGATGGTTTTGTTCAATACACATTCCCTCCACTCACTCATCGCCGCCACCGTTACCCTTCAAATACTTTGCCATATCCCGATCAAATTGTGAGATATAATCCCTGTCCTGTTTGATGCGAAACTGCTCGTAAACTTCGCCCGCTTTTTTTACGGCTTTATCGTGGGAAATCTGCCCTTTACCCGGCAGTACACGACGGCGGTTGTTTTTCAGGAACTTATCTGTTTCGTTCAGCCAGTCCTGCATACTCACTGCAACGCCATCCTCCGCCATTAATTCGGCATAATCAATGAACATTGTTACAAGCCGATTAAGACGGGAAAGTTCATTTTCGTTCAGATAATTTTTGGCGACAGAAATATCCCTTTTCAAAATTTTGCCGTCAGGCGCGTCCTTCCATGTGGTTAAGCCCATAGTGGGGTGTTCAAGGCGTGCTCGCTCGGAAATCAGCTCTGCCGCAGTTTTTCCTGTTATCGCAAAATGGAGCTTATTCTGCACAAATGCATAAAACTCTTTGGTGAGATCGCTGTTTTTGTCATAATCATAGCTGCACTGCTCAAATACATCGGCGATTTTTTGATATGCCCGCCGCTCGCTGGCGCGGATTTCGCGGATTTTTTCCAGTAACTCATCAAAATAATCCCGCCCAAAGGGCTTGCCGTTTTTTAGCAATTCTTCATTGAGGAGATAACCTTTTTGGATATACTCTTTCAGTGTCTGCGTTGCCCACTGGCGGAACCGGGTGGCTTTTTTAGAGTTTACCCGGTAGCCAACGGCGATAATGGCATCAAGGCTGTAGAATTGAAGCTCCCGCTCTACACTGCGCTCACCCTCTTTTCGAACTACTCGAATTTTTCGAGTAGTTGCCGTTTCTTCTAATTCTTCGGTTCCAAATACTTCCTGTAAATGATAGGTAATAGTATTTGATTCGACATCAAAAAGCTCTGACATTGCCTTCTGGGTCATCCAGAAGGTTTCATCCTTGAACACTACATCAACATAAACATTACTGTTTGAGGTGGAGTACAGGGCGATTTTTCCTTCGGATACTTTTATGATGTTACTCATACAAGTTTCACCTTCTTGAGATTTTCAAGAATGGCCTTGTTCAATTTCTCCTCTTCTTTTAACTGAGCCTCAAATTCCGCCCTTAAACCGGAAAACCGTTCGTTAAAATCGAAGTCGTCTTCTTCATCGGGAAGCCCCACATACCGCCCTGGCGTAAGCACATAATCCAGTTCCTTCACCCGATCAATATGCACAGAAGCGCAAAAGCCTTTTATATCCGCATATTTGCCTTTGGTCTTGCGCCATTCGTGATAGGTTCCGGCTATTTTCTGAATGTCATCGCTTGAGAGCTCCCTCGTTCTGCGGTTAATCAAATGCCCTTCGTTTCTTGCGTCAATGAATAAAATCTCATCGGTGCGGTTACGGTAACCGCCGTTTGCTTTGTTACGCGATAAAAACCACAAACAGGCGGGTATCTGCGTATTCAAAAAGAGTTTTGCCGGAAGATTGATGATGCAATCGACAAGCCGCGCTTCGATTAACGCCTTGCGGATTTCACCTTCGCCGGAACTTTTAGAGGTGAGAGAACCTTTTGCCAGTACAAAACCGGCTATACCGCCGGGGCTTAAATGATAGAGAAAGTGCTGAATCCACGCATAGTTCGCGTTTCCGGCAGGCGGTGCGCCGTATTTCCATCTGCCGTCTGTGCGGAGCAGATCACCCGACCAGTCGCTGTCGTTGAACGGGGGATTGGCGATGACAAAATCGGCTTTCAGGTCTTTGTGCGCGTTATTCAAAAACGAACCTTCATTGTTCCATTTGACCTGTGAGCTGTCGATGCCGCGAATGGCAAGGTTCATTTTTGCCAGCCGCCATGTTGTCTGGTTGCTTTCTTGTCCGTAGATAGAAATATCGTTGATTTTGCCCTTATGGTTAGAGACAAATTTTTCTGATTGCACAAACATTCCGCCGGAGCCGCAGCAGGGGTCAAATACGCGGCCTTTGTAAGGTTCGAGGATTTCTACAAGCAGTTCAACAACGCTTCGCGGCGTGTAGAACTGGCCTCCCTTTTTTCCTTCCGCAAGAGCGAACTCACCAAGAAAATACTCAAACACATGGCCGAGCACATCGGCGCTTCGGGCTTTCGCATCTCCAAGAGCAACATTTCCAATAAGGTCGATTAATCCGCCAAGGTTTGCGGGGTCTAAGTTGCCCCGTGCGAATACTTTGGGCAACACATCTTTTAGTGAGGGATTGTCTTTTTCGATTGCGTCCATGGCATTGTCTACTTCTTTGCCGATGGTCGGCAATTTTGCCTTGGATTGCAGATATGACCAGCGGGCAATTCCGGGGACAAAAAATATATTTTCGGCTTTGTATTCGTCTTTGTCTTCGGGGTCAGCCCCAGCGTATTCGCCCTTTCCGTCTTTCAGTTTTGCGTGCAGGTCTTCAAAAGCGTCTGAAATGTATTTGAGGAATATCAGACCAAGGACGACATGTTTATATTCAGCTGCATCGATGTTTTTTCGCAGCTTATCGGCGGATTTCCAGAGTTGTTTTTCGATTGGTTCATGAGTGTTGTTTTCTTTGATCTTTGCCATATTGGGTTTCTAGCCAAGACGGGGAATCGAACCCCGGACCTGCACATTACGAGTGTGCCGCTCTGCCAACTGAGCCATCTTGGCTAAATCTAAGCGCCCCGTTAAGGGGCGTTGATCCCAAAAAATCCAAACAGCCCAGGCACCAGTGATGGTTGCCGTGACCAATTAAAGCAAGCCTGCCTTTAGGCAGGCGACAGTGCCGCTTCGAATAACGGCTTTAGTGGTTTCTGCAGGAAACCTCCGAACAGCACCGCGTTAGCGGTGTAGATCACAAAAAGTTTACTCACGTTCTTTCAACGTTACTTTTACCGTATTATCTGGCTGTTTGCCGATTTTTGCCCTGATGTCCTTGCGAATTCCGATGATGTGGCAGGGAGTTCCCATTTTTACAACGCTGCCATCGTAAGGTTCATTGTCGAAAGTTGCATGTACTTTTACACGGCCTTTTCCGAACTCCGCTTTAACATCGAAAGGAATTTCGACATAAGCGCCGTCAATGTCCGGCACTTTTTTAATCTCCGCTTCAAAAGTATATATTTTTTTGTTCATAATGCCAACTGAACCATTTTCAAAAAGGCTTTCATTCTAAAAAAACAATTCCACTGCGCCCCTTGACCTTATCTGCAGCAGTGTTACAGAACCGGGACCAAATACTGCTTCAATGTGTGTCCGGTAAGCGTCCATTGCATCCAGTGGGATGTAGACCTGAATAGTGCCGGCAAAACCGCCGCCGTGAACTCTGCATGCGCCGTGTATTTTTTGCTTTTTGAAAAAACCCTTGCTCAACGCCAATGCAATACTGATACCCTGTTCTTCGGGGCGAGAATAAACGTTTTGCAGTAATTCCCAGGAAGAGTCTCCGGATTCGTTGACCAGTTCCAGGTAACGGTACAATGCTTGCTGTTTTGCGGCGATTGTTACAGCGCCGTCCATTTCGCTTAGAGCCGCAGACATGGCGTCCACCCGCGCGTTTTCTTCAAAAAAATGAAGAGAGCGCAGCAAAGCTCTGTCCCCAAGTTTTTTTCGTATTTCTCTGGCACGGGACAAAACATTTTCCTTTTCCAGTTCCCCAAGTACGGATTTGCCCAAAAAAGCCGCCACCCCTTTCATTTCCGCCGGAATTGACGCGTAATCTGCGGTCAAATCGGCGTGACTGCCGCCTGTGTTCACCACGCAGAGGGCGAAACCGGCGGCGGCAAGATCGAAATTGATCTGTTTTACTGACGGGCGAGCGGCATCGGCAAAATCGACGGCAACAGCGCCGCCTGTGGCGCAGGCTATCTGATCCATAAGACCGCATGGTTTTCCAAAATATGTATTTTCGGCAATCTGACCGATTTGCGCGATTTCCAGGGGACAGAGCTGTCCTTCACCGTACAAAGAATCAAAAATACGGCCAAAAAGCACTTCCACTGCCGCCGATGAAGAAAGCCCCGAACCCGGATGCACTGTTGAGATTGCATTGGCTGAAAACCCGCCCGTTATGCGGTTCAGCTCAGCGGCAATTCCCCTGACTAGAGCTTCGGTCATGCCTTCTTCTTCCGGTTTTGGCTGCAAGTCAGGTGCGCCGGAAGAATTTGTCAATTTCACTTTTACATCAGGATAACCGGCGGAACGAAAGAACACAGTATTGTCTTTTCGTTTCCGCACAATGGCGACATTATCCAATTGAATGGATGCCGCCAGAATTTTACCCCGGTTATGGTCGGTATGATTGCCGCCCAGTTCGGTTCTTCCAGGGGCGCTGAATACCCGAAGATTGCCGTCACAAAGTTCCGTTTCGGGAAAGCCGTCCGTCCCACTTTTCAGCATTTCCGTCACAAGCGCCCTGTAACGCAAACGGGCAGCCGCTGCTTCCTTCTTCCCGTAAAGCTCAGAAAAGATTTCCGTGCCGCTTTCTGAATCAATTTTTGTCAGAAGTTCATTTTCAGTCATAAAAACGCCTCTGTATTGTCAATTTCTCATCCGGCTTTCCGGTAGATCGAAAGGTAATCAATAAAAGATGCAATTGAAAAGATAACGGAAATAATGAAGATAATAATGGCGCCAGTTTTAAAATATGGGAAAAGAAACTCGAAAATTGCCAAGCGTTGAATGCTGACGGCGAGGAGGGCGGCTCCTCCGGCAATGATGTAGGTTACGGTTTTTATTTTTCCACCCAGCCGGGCGCCCAGGGCAATACCTTTTTTCAGCATCAAATTGCGGATAAAAAGGATGCTGAATTCGCGGTAAATGACCAACAAAAAGAGAAGCGCGGGAAAAATCCTGTCAATTACAAAACACAGGAAGCAGGTGATTTGCATGAGAGTATCGGCAAAGGGATCGAAGAGTTTGCCAAAATCGCTCACTTCGTTGTTTTTACGGGCGACTATGCCGTCCAGCAAATCGGTTACCTGCGAGACGATAAAAATTAGCCAAAGGACAGGCACAGTCCAAGCTGCGCCGGCAAACAATGAGGGGAAAAAGCCGGGTAACAGATAGACGATAAAAAACACAGGAGCGAGGATTATCCTGGAAAAAGTCAGCTTATTTGCTAGGCTCATGGTTAATTTTGACTTTTGGGTCTAAATGTGTCAATTACTTGGGGACAGAGCTTGCGGCAGGAACGAATTGTTTTGGAATTGGGGACAGAGCTCAAAAAAAATATGTACTAAAAAGCAATAAAACGTTACTTTATTTCCATGGACGAAAAAAAACTAATATGGATGGAAAAAGGGCGTAAACAGGTTCTTGATAACAAGGTATTCTCAGTATGGGAATCCTATTGTATCCCGCCCAAATCTCACTCCGGCGGCTTGAAAACCTTTTCGATAATTGATGCCAAAGACTGGGCTATTGTTGTGCCGGTAATCAAAAACCCCAAAGGCAAACAATTTGTCATGGTGTGGCAATGGCGGCATGGTTCGCGGAGCATGAGCCTGGAGTTTCCGGGGGGCGTTTTTGAACCCGAAGAAAATCCTGAGACGGCAGCAGTCAGGGAATTACAGGAAGAAACCGGCTACTTGCCGGGGAAAATTGAAAAAATCGGGGAATTCAGCCCCAATCCGGCAATTATGTCAAACAAGGTTCATTTTTTTCTTGCTGAGGAACTTAGCGGAGCCGGTAAACAAAATCTGGATGAAGATGAATTTGTGGAAGTTGCTCTGGTTGATACCTCCGAGGTTATCCAAGGCATGGGGAAACCACCTTACGTCCACGCGCTTATGGGTACTGCTTTGGCTTTATATTGTTCAAGGATTGAGTTGTTCGAAAACATCGTACCAATTACACAGTTTCCGAACAACTCATAATTATATTTAAGGAGCCTTGTAGGTTCTATTTGGATCCCACATGCCTTGCCGGGCTTCGCCCTTTATGGAGGGAATATCCAACACCATACCGGGTTCAATCAGATCGGGATTGTCCGGTTGGGGCATTTTTGATTTATTTGCTTCATATAGAGTTTTCCATTTCCACGCATCTCCGTAAACCCATGGATAACCAGCGATATTCCACAAGCAATCCTTAGTTAATGCCCAAGGCCTGACAGTATACTGGCTTGGCAGAGCGTCTCCGGCTTGTCTTGGCGGGGCTCCGCTTTCGATATATGCCAGAATTTCAATGGATTTGGTTGCCGCAGTTATGGCCGCGTTCCAGTCCTCATCATAATAGGCGGCAATACTTGTTTCATAATAAGCTTTACCTTCATCGTAGTCATTCGGATATTTGCTGGCGATATTGTTGGAATCCGCCATGTCCAAGTGTTGTTTTGCTGTGCTAATCAGTTGAGAGGCGACATACTCATCCGAAAGCTGTGCATAACGGATGGCTTCCTCAGCGAAACCGGCGGAAGCGTCATAATCGCCGTATTCATAGGTTTCCTGAGCCAATTTTGCCAACCGCAGGCTTTCCAGATAGAATTCGTTGTTGCGAATTGACATTGAGGAATCATCTTCAGCGGCCCCCGCATAGTATGGCACAAAGTAGAATTGAGGCAGTTTTAATTCAGGTTCCGGAAGATTATCTCCGGCATAAAGTGACTGGACTGCAATTATTACGATAATTGACAGTATAAAGGAAATTTTTCGGTTCATCTTAAGTCTCCTTCTATTATTTTTTCAGCCTCCAAGGCTGCTCCATCGCTTTCTCCAATTTTGTCTGTGGCCATTTTTATTATTCCCAAAGCTCTTTGGCGTTTGTCCTCAGTTTCCTGTCCTGCAACCGCAAAAAGCGCTTCCGCTTCTGTGAAAAGAATGGCGGCATCTTCGTACCTTTCTTCACCTAATGTTTCTTCAGCCTGAGAGAATATGGCTTCGGCATCACGGTATATGTCGCGGACTGCAATATTCACTTTATTTGACAATGCCCGCTCCCTTTCGGATGAAGCGGTCTTTCGCCTGTCGCCTGCATAATTGGTCCAGCTATTTGACAATATCATGCTGTAGCGAAGCCCGGCTTCCTCGGCGCTGGCTTCAGCCGCTTTTTTATCTCCTGCTTCATATTTATCAAGTGCAATAACGGCAATATCATCCGCCTTGTCAAAATTTCCGGGATCATAAACATTAAAGCCCCGATCAATGACTTCCTGCCTTATCAAGTTAACTCTTGCGCCGACAAGCAGGGTTTTGTATTCATTAATCGCCGCCACGGCAGAATTTCTGGCTGCGTAATAATCTCCGGCTTCATATTGATCCAGCGCTGTGAGGGCAATCTCATCCGCTTTTTCCAAATACTCAGGAAAAATACTTGTAAAACCGGAATAGATTAATTCATCTCTGACGGCCATTAATTCATCTTCTCTGGCCTGGGCATAAAGTTGAACCGTTTTCTTGACCAGCCCGTCGAATTCATCCGCTACAGTGTTAAACAAGGCCGCAGCCCTTTGAACTTCTTCCGCAGTCGATTTTGGCAGTATACTGGCAGCGCCGTACCGGGCATCAGTAACTTCCCAATCAGTGGGAAAATAGGCCGGACATTCAAAATCAATTGCCCGTTTTCGAGCTTCATCCGCCCGCGCTTTGGCATCATTTGCTGCATTTTGGGACACCGGCGTTATTCCGCTAAATTCCGGCGGTGTTTCCTCAGGGCTTGGGGCAGATTTACAGGAAACACCCATAAACACAAGCATTGCCAGTAACAGGAATGCAAAAACAATATTTTTTTTCATAACCGCTCCTTATAGAAACTGGTATTTCTGGTTCTTCGATTGAGTATACATCTGTTTGTACGATAATTACAAGCCTGATTTTTATGTTTTGGAAAAAAGCAAATAATTGAAAACCCGCCGCAAGGGGACAGAGCTAAAATGAAAATCAGCCACAAAGGGACAGAGCTAAAAAACCTATCAACAAAAACAAATCCAATCATGGTTTAGAACATACTTTTGAAATAACAGCCTAAAATCCGCTCAGTAAAAATGTCTGAGGCAACTATTCCATGAATCGGCATTTTGGAATAGCCTCAATATATAGTGAGGTTTTTATGGATGAAATCAAATTTGACATTGTTAAGCATTTTGGGATTATTTCTTCGGAAAAGAGCGGCTGGAAAAAAGAACTGAATTTAGTATCGTGGAGCGGCAGAACCCCAAAACTGGACATCAGGGACTGGGCGCCGGAGCATGCAAAAATGGGTAAGGGCGTTACCCTTACCGAGGGAGAAGCGGCTCAATTGGCGGAATTGCTGGTTTTTGCGCTTGCGAAGCAGGAAGGCTGAGTTTTTGGAAGGCTATAATTTGACTAAGCTCTGTCCCCAATTGCTAGATTTGGTAAATTTCAGCTCTGTCCCCAATGTGTTGTTTAGATCAATACCTTTGAACCGTTTCCCATTTACCCGTTTCAGCGGATTTGAAAAGCGCGTCCAGTGCCGCCATATTAGCAATTGCATCTGAAACAGGTGTCGGCATTTCGGTTTTTTGAATGACGCTTTCTGAAAAAGCGTCAAATTCCAGAAGGTATTGATCGGCGTTTTCCGTTTCAATCAGTCGCTGCCCCACACCGGTGGATACGGTAACCTTGCCCGGAATATCAGGGTACATATTAAAGGGGATCTCTATTGAAAGACTGCCGCCGGTCCCAATGGCGGTGACCCTCTGACATGGGTACATTTGGGTGCAAACGGTGAAAGTCGAAGCTCTGTCCCCGCCAAAATCAAGAATTCCTGATGCTAAGGCATCCGTCTTAAAAACTTGATCTCTTACCAAAGTACATATTGCTCTGACAGGCTCACTCCCAAATAAAAACCGGGCACTTGAGACTGCATAGCAGCCAATGTCATAGATTGCTCCGCCTCCTGTATCAGTTTTGTTGCGTATATTGTTGGCATCTTTGTTCATGTATGAAAAATGGCAATTTACCGACATTAAGCCACCAATTTCGCCAACGCCTACAATTTCTTTTGCCCTAATCCACTGAGGATGGAAACGGTACATAAAAGCCTCCATTAAGGGGACAGAGCTTTTCTGGCAATATGCGGCGGCTTCAACCGCTTCTGTAGCGTTTAAACATAGCGGTTTCTCACAAATTACTGGTTTTCCCGCATCAGCAGCCTTCTTTATGTATTCCAAATGAAGATGATTGGGCAGTGGGATATAGACAAAATCCACATCAGTGTCGGCAAGCAGCGCCTCGTAAGAGCCGTAAATTTTCGAAAAATGTGAAGCTTTGGCAAATTCTTCAGCTTTTGCTTTATCTCTGGATGCAAGAGCATAAGGTTCCACCATTTTGGAAGATTTTAGAGGAGCGGCTATTCTCAACGCATAATGCCCGGAACAACCCAGAACGCCAAGCCGTAGTTTTTTCATTTGTAACCTCTCATTGCATCGCGCGAACGATGTGATTTTACAGAACATCTCCGCAACGCGGGGAGACGAAAACTCCTTGAATTTGGGGACAGAGCTTAAAAATCTTACTTGAACATATCACAAAAAAGCAAAAAAATCGAGCTCTGTCCCCAAATGTACCCTTTAAGGTTGGACATCACTTTTCCACCGGAAAACGCTTCCCCCTATTGCCGATTTTGCAGTAATTTAGTATTTTATATTAAGGTCTTTATACTGACCCGTCGCTCCTTGCCGGAGCACAATCATTTATAAAATACCGGTTTTACGGAAACAACGATGCCGTTTCCGCTAGTTCGGTAATAAGTAAGAGGAGAAAAAGAATTATGGCAAAACAGTTGTTGTTCAATGAAGAAGCCCGGCGCAAGTTGCTTACCGGTGTTGAACAGATTTCCAAGGCCGTTAAGGTAACACTCGGCCCCAAGGGGCGCAATGTCCTTTTGGACAAAAAATTCGGTGCCCCAACAGTAACCAAGGATGGCGTTTCTGTGGCGAAAGAGATTGAATTGGCCGACCCATATGAAAACATGGGCGCTCAACTCCTGAAAGAGGTAGCCACCAAAACAAACGATGTGGCCGGAGACGGCACCACAACCGCTACAGTGCTGGCCTATTCACTGATCAAAGAGGGGCTAAAGTCCGTAGCTGCCGGCATGACTCCCCTTGAACTGAAGCGGGGTATCGACAAGGCGGTGGCAATCGCGGTGGAGGAAATCAAGAAAAACTCCAAAGACATCAAAGACAAGGAAGAAATTTCTCACGTTGCTTCTGTTTCGGCAAATAATGACAGCGAAATTGGCAAAACAATCGCCGATGCCATGGAAAAAGTTGGTAAAGACGGGGTCATCACCGTTGAAGAATCAAAAACCATGGACACTTCCATCGAATTTGTCGAGGGAATGCAGTTTGATCGTGGTTATATCTCAGCCTACTTCGTTACCGACCGCGACACCATGACCAGTGTCTACGAAGATGTGTTCGTCTTGATTCACGACAAAAAAATCTCCGGCATGAAGGATATGCTCCCCTTGCTTGAGAAAGTCGCTCAAAACGGCAAGCCTCTGCTCATCATCGCCGAAGATGTTGACGGCGAGGCTCTCTCCACCCTCGTGGTGAACAGCCTGCGGGGAACCCTGCGTACCTGCGCGGTCAAGGCCCCGGGTTTCGGCGACCGCCGCAAGGCAATGCTGGAAGACATCGCCATTCTTACCGGCGGCGAGGTAATTTCCGAAGAACTCGGCCTCAAATTGGAAAACACCGATATTTCCCAGCTTGGCAAGGCAAAGACAGTCAAAATCGACAAAGACAACACAACCATCATTAATGGCGCCGGTAAGCAAAAGGACATTCAGGACAGGATCGCCCAGATCAAGGCGCAGATCGAAGATACAACCAGCGACTATGATCGCGAAAAACTTCAGGAACGGCTGGCGAAGCTCGCCGGAGGCGTGGCGGTTATCAATGTCGGCGCCGCGACCGAAGTTGAGTTGAAAGAGAAGAAGCATCGTGTCGAGGACGCCCTGTCAGCCACTCGCGCCGCCATTGACGAGGGCATTGTCTCCGGCGGTGCAATCGCCATGATTCAGGCAGCTCTGGCCCTTGATAAGGCCGATACGGGTGGCCTCACTGATGACGAGAAGGTAGGTTTTAAGATTGTGAAACGCGCTCTTGAGGAGCCGATTCGCCAGATTGCCGAAAACGCCGGACTTGACGGCGCGGTTATTGCTGAACGTGCCAGAAACGAGAAAAAGGGCATCGGTTTTGACGCCGCTAAAATGGAATGGGTGGACATGGTTAAAGCCGGTATCATTGACCCGGCGAAAGTAACCCGCTCCGCATTGCAAAACGCGGCGTCCATTGCCAGTCTCTTGCTCACCACCGAATGCGCCATTACGGACATCCCCGAGAAGAAGGATGCTCCCGCAATGCCGGGCGGTGGAATGGGCGGTATGGGAGGAATGGATTACTAAGGACTAATAACGAATCGTAAGTCTTGAGAGGCTGCCTAAAAAGGCAGCCTCTTTTTTTACCTTAATCCATGTTCAGGTAAATATTCCAAGACTAAAGATTCCGGCGCATCAGTAATATCCGCTACCCCATGGTGATGATGCCATAATCCGCCAAATCTCCACATCCATGAACTATCAACCAGTTGCGCATAGACCGGATTTTCATCGATGTAGATAAATACCCGCAGAAAATCTACCATTCCAGCGATGATTCGAGAATAAAACCGCTCTCCCCATACATGACCATTCATGTGATGCTTCCGATTCCAAGCCATTGCAAAAACACTGAGAATCCATTGCATAATTCGGGAAAGGGATTCATTGCTGCCCGGCTTAATCAGTAGATGGAGATGGTTGTTCATAATGCAGAAATTCTTGATTTGAAAACGGTATTTCTTTTTTGCCCGCTTGATAACCGTTAACAAAAGCAATTTTTCTTCATCTGGTAATAAAATCATCTCACTGCGATTAATCCTGGCAGTCACATGATACTCTGCTCCGTCGCGGAGCATTCTTGGTAAACGCATACTTATTATATGGTGCGCAGATGTATGGCACTTTAGTTTGGTGGATATTTTTTACTTTTTTCAAGCTTTTTTTAGCTCTGTCCCCCAATGTTTCGCAGCTTCTTTTTGCTCGATTGAAACCTTATCCGAACATGTATTGAAAATGGTCTGTCCAAGAAGGTATAATTGTTGCTTGGGGACAGAGCTAAAAAAGCATCGAAATTCGTAAAAACTGGAGAAAAAACATGGAAAAATTAAATGTTGACAGTGCTTTTCCATTGACCAATATTCGTGGGATGAATGAATCCAGTGCAAAAAAGTATGTTCTTGGCTTTATTACTACTTTAAAGTTAACCAATAAGCAGATTCAAGATATTGATAAAGATCTATCCAATTGGAATTCCAGGATTGAATTAGCAAAATATAAAGGATTACCTGATTTGGTAATAGAAGCTGAAAAAGAAGTGGAGCTTTTGGAAAATAGGCGGCAGCAATTAGTCATGGAGACTGATGAATTCAAAATGCAAATTGAAGATATGCTGCGGCAATTACCTCTGCTTCCGGCTTATGAGAGAAACATCGAGCCTGATATGCTTGAAAATGAACTCTTGATTGCTTCCGGTTATCTCCCCGGTGAGGAAGAAAAAGCTAAAAGTGAACGTTTATTCAGAAAAATGGAAAAAGAAATAACCGCTGAAGCTGCTCTTTCAGAGTTAAAGGCAAAAATGGAGAGAAAAGATTGAGCTCTGTCCCCACAGAGGATGCCAATCCTCAATCTGCTGCTTATTCCAGCCAGTCAGTAGATTCTATGGTCCGTCATGGTTCAGCTCTGTCCCTCCTCACATTGACTTCTCGAATTCTTGGTTTATTTCGAGAAATGACCAAAGCGGCACTTCTCGGCACAAGCGCCCTGTCCGATGCCTTTTCTGTGGCCTTCATGCTGCCTAACCTATTCCGCCGACTTTTTGCAGAAGGTTCTATCTCTGTTGCTTTCATTCCTACCTTCAAGGAATACTTGCTGGGAAACGATCGGGAAAAAACACGGGAGTTTTTATCCTGTATATTCACTTTTCTTACCTTTTTCGTAACTTTAATGGTCATGGCAGGGGTACTTGCGGCTCCGTTCATTGTCCGCTTTTTTGGCATGGAAGAATATGATGAAACCGTTCTTCTCACCAGGATCATGTTTCCTTTTCTAGGGTTCATCTCACTTGCGGCTTTGTTTCAGGGGGTACTAAACAGCCTTCATGTTTTTACTCCATCCGGTCTTGCGCCAATTTTACTGAATATTGTTGTCATTCTCTGCGCTTATGGCTTGAGTCCTTTCACACAAAACCCTGCTCGAGCAATGGCTGTTGGAATAATCATTGGCGGTTTCCTTGAAGCAGCCATACAGTTTCCTTTTGTTATAAAACGGGGACAGAGCTTCTTTTTTACAGACTTAAAACGCGCAATCACCAACCCAGGTACAAGAAAAGTACTGCGCCTAATAAGCCCTACCATTATAGGGATGGCCGCTTATCAGCTAAACGACTTGGTTTCCACAGTATTGGCAGTCAGAGCTGGGGAGGGCGTTGTTTCAAGCATTCAGTATTCGCTACGTCTCCAAGAACTGCTCCTAGGCGTTTTTGCGGTTTCAATCGGAACCGTTCTGCTTCCTAGTCTTGCCGAATACGCAAAATCCTCTCAATGGGATATTTATAACAAGCGGTTGATTTCAGCAATAGACATCATCGCACTCATTACCATTCCGATTACGTTTTTTTCGCTCGTTGAGGGACAGAGCTTAATCCGCCTACTCTTCCAAAACCGTAATTTCGACGAAACTTCAGTCAGCCTGACCCTCTCGGCTTTTACTTTTCATATGCCTGGTCTTTTTTTCATTGCTCTCAACCGTGTTCTGGCGCCAGCTTTTTATGCTCAAAGCGACACTAAATCCCCGACTTTGGCCGGTATAATCTCTTTCGTTGCCAATATTTGCCTTGCGGCTATTCTGGTTGGGCCGTTACGGGGCGCAGGCATTGCTTTAGCTCTGTCCCTCGCCAGCGCAGTAAATACGCTCCTGCTCCTCGTCTTCCTCAGGAGAAACCCCAATGTTGCTCTGGGGACAGAGCTTGGTTTGTCTATGGTTTACGTTTTGAAACTAATTTTTATTTCCGGATTGGCGGTTGTCCCTGTACGCTTCTTTTCTCCGTTACTACAGGTGTTTTTTGCAAGTAGAGGGCGAATCATCTCCCATGGTATGCCTCTGGCAGTTAACGTAATTGTCTATAGCCTGTTTGGGTTTGCCATGCTTGCCCTAACCAGAGATAAAAACCTGTTTGCTCTGGTAAAAATGCTCAGGAAAAAGAGAAGGGATTCGTAAGTTTTTATGTGCTAGTTTAGCTCTGTCCCCCACGCCACCCAAATTTCATTCATCCCACAGCCACGTAGATAAATAACGTTCGCCCGTGTCAGGCAGAACCGCCACGATGGTCTTGCCGTTGTTTTCAGGTCGTTTAGCAACAGTCAGCGCAGCTTCGAGTGCTGAGCCGGAGGAAATGCCTGCAAGAATTCCTTCTTCTTTTGCAAGACGCCGCGCCGTGGTTCCGGCTTTAACTTTGTCAGTCTGGTATATCTCATCTACGACCCTGGAATCGTACACATTTGGTTGAAAGCCGGCGCCAATGCCTTGAATTTCGTGGGGTTTGCTCTGTCCCCCAGAATCAGCCTGAGTTTCGTGAGAACAGCTCTGTCCCTCCAAAAGCTGTCCCGAAAGCACTGAGGACAGAGCCGGTTCCACAGCAATCACCTTGACCGATGGTTTTCGGGATTTCAGGTATCTCCCTGCGCCAGTGATAGTTCCGCCGGTGCCAACCCCGCAGACAAGAATGTCCACCTTTCCTTCGGTATCGCGCCATATTTCCGGCCCGGTGGTTTTTTCATGGATAGCTGGGTTGGCGGGGTTGTCGAACTGCCGGAGTACAACGGAATTGGGAATTGAAGCGGCTAGTTCATCGGCGCGGGCAATGGCCCCTTTCATACCTTCGGCACCGGGAGTCAGTTCCAGTTCAGCGCCCAGAGCTTTCAGAAGTTTTCGACGCTCAACACTCATCGTTTCCGGCATAGTCAGGATAATTCTGTACCCTTTAACTGCCGCGACACATGCCAGCCCGACACCGGTATTGCCGCTTGTAGGCTCAATAATAGCGGCCCCTTTTTTCAGCTTCCCTTCTTTTTCAGCCGCTTCAACCATCGCCAGAGCGACACGGTCTTTTACACTGTGAAGGGGGTTAAAACTCTCCAGTTTGACATATACGGCTGCCACACCGTCGTTGATTTTGTTGATTTTTACAAGGGGAGTATCACCGATAAGGTCGGTTATTTTTTCCGCTCTTGCCATATTTTTTACTTTATAGCCTCGAAAGCCTGTTCCAAATCGTAAAGAATATCGTCAATGTGCTCTGTCCCCACAGAAAGCCGGATCGTGTTGGGCTTGATTCCCGATTCAAGCAGTTCCTTTTCGCTTATCTGGGAATGAGTTGTTGAAGCGGGATGAATCACCGTTGATTTAAGGTCGGCAAGATTAGACACAAGTGAAAAGAGCTTGAGCGCCTCCGAAAAACGCCTCGCCTTTTCAGCGCCGCCGGCGACATCAAATGTAAAAACAGAACCCGCGCCGTTGGGGTAGTACCGCTTGTAGAGCTTATGATCGCGGTGTTCCGGCAGGGCTGGGTGGTTTACTTTTTCCGCCTGAGGATGAGCCTTGAGGAAATCTACCGCCTTCAGGGCGTTACTGACGTGCCGCTCCATGCGAAGGGAGAGGGTTTCAATCCCCTGCAGGAAAAGAAAAGCGTTGAACGGGGACAGAGCTGCTCCGGTATCGCGCAGTATGACAGTCCGCGCCTTGATAATATACGCTAAGTTTTTCGCCGCTTCGGTAAAGACAATGCCGTGATAGCTGGGGTTCGGCTTTGACAGGCCGGGAAACTTGTCGTTCTGCGTCCAGTCAAATTTGCCGCTGTCAACAATTACGCCGCCGATGGAATTACTGTTGCCGTTTATGAATTTGCTTGCCGAATGAGTAACAATGTCAGCGCCATAGTCGATGGGGGTCAACAGATAGGGTGTGGCGCAGGTATTGTCCACAATGAGGGGAATACCGTGGCGGTGGGCAATGGCGGCAGCGGCTTCAATGTCGATGATGCTGCAATTGGGGTTACTCAGATTTTCAAAAAAAAGCGCCTTGGTGTTGGAGCGTACCTCTTTTTCAAAATTGGCAATGTCGCTGCCGTCAACAAAAGACACTTCAATGCCCATATCTTTGAATGTATTGGAAAAAAGATTGTAAGTGCCGCCGTATACCTGCCTGTCAGAAACAATATGATCGCCTGCGCGGGCGATGTTGAGAATTGAGTAGGCGGTAGCCGCCTGGCCGGACGCAAGGGCGAGAGCGGCGGCTCCTTTTTCCAGAGCGGCAATGCGCTTTTCAAACACATCCGAAGTAGGATTCATCAGCCGGGTGTAAATGTTTCCTGAGTCAGTCAGGGCGAACCTGTCAGCGGCGACTTTTGAATTGGGATACACAAAAGACGTAGTCTGATAAATGGGAACCGTCCGCGAACCGGTCGCCGGATCTGGTTCCTGCCCGGCATGAACCTGCAATGTCTCGAATTTATAATCTCTCGCCGCCATAAAATATCACCTCTGAACATCAGCTTGTTCCAAAATCTGATCTTTTGCAACTGCCTTTATTTATGGCACGGAGATGGAAATTGCTTTAGTTTAGGTTTTTTAGCTCTGTCCTGGGGGACAGAGCTTGGCTGCGGAGTTGTTAACCAGTAATTTCTCTTGAGGAAAAAAACCACTAGGTTTGAGGTATTTTATGTCCGTGATCTCTCTTTATGAAATGCAGCCTGCCGTTAAATAAAGACGGTAATACATTCTCCGTGTATATTTCAAGTTCTACTTTTTTGTTAATGCGTTCAATTTCCTTTGTATTTTCATTTTGTTTGACAGTGTACTCAATTACCACTTTTTTCCCGTCCACCGTGTATGATCCCATGTAGGCATCCCAGTGCCTGTTTCCCCTGTTGATATTGGCGACATATTCCTGAAACAAAACCTTCCCATGGTCGTCAAACTCATAAATCTGATCCCCAGCCTCATCAATCCATAAACCAAGTATAATATGTCCTGCTCTGTCCACATTCTGGCTGTATCCGACAACCCCTATTACCAAAAAAAGAATAACTACCGCTAACTTCTTCATAAAAACTCCCTAATAAAAGTGTTTTTGCCTTTCTTATTGACCGGCTTGGAGCTATTATATCACCTTTGGCGGGAGATGTCAATTTTAAAGAAACCGCTCTTCGCCAGTATTATCTTAACAGTTCCTTTTATGGTATATTTGGGTTAGATTTTACCATGCTAAAAAACATTACAGCCAGTGTCAAAAACTTTGCCAGCGCTAACCCGACCGCTATGCGTTATGCAATGGACGGTTTTTTGGCGGCTGCGGCGATTAATATCGTGATCAACAACAACGGTCTCTATGCAATACGCCTCGGCGCGGGGGATTATCAGCTCAGCCTCCTTCAATTAATGCCGCAGGCTCTCAATCTGCTTATACTGATTCCCGGGGGGCTGCTTGCCGGGAGTCTGTTTAACAAACGCCGGATGATAACAGGCTCTCTTGTTGCGGGTGCAGTTTGCTGTCTGTTTTGCGCTTTTTCTCCGTTTGTCCCCGTACACTCAATTTATTTTTTCCTTGTTTTTCTCTCGCTGGTAATGGGAGCTATAGCATGGTACAACATTTCATGGCAGTCGTACTTTCCTGATGTCATTGACACAGATTCCCGTAACCGTGTTCTGACGCTGCGTATGCGAACGGACGTTTTTGTCGGTATGCTGATACCCCTTTTGGTCGGCTCAGTGCTGGCGCGCATCGGGACAAACGGCGGAAAAATAGCGGCGCATCAGGGATTTTATGCCGGCTCGGCATTGCTGCTGCTTATGACCGCGCTTAATTATCGCCGCATTGAAGCAGTGCGTCAGGCTGTGCCGAAGCGCATTTCATTCGCTGAAATTAAAAAAGCAGGGCAGAGCCTTTTGCGCAATAAACCGTTTAAGCTGTTTGCCGGGGCTGCCATTTTTTTCTACATGACATGGCACATGGACTGGACATTGTACTTTATCGGTCAGGTGAGTTATCTGCACATGAATGAGTTTCAGATTGGGCTTGTAATGACGGGATCAACAGTAATGCAATTTTTGACGCTGCGGTTTTGGAGCCGCAGAAATGAAAAACATGGCGTTGTATTGCCTCTTACCTTCGGCATTCTGGGTTTAAGCCTCTGCCCTGTTTCAATGATAATCGCAACCAGTATGCCCGCCGCCATTGGACCCGGCGCATTCATAATATTCCACACAGTGGTACACATGGCCTTTGTAACCGTCATACTCAACATGTACCAATGCCTTTTACTGGTTGTTGATGAAGAATACCGCAGTTTCTCCATATCGGTTTTTGCTTCACTCGTCTGCGTGTCAAACGCGGTAATGCCGGTGGCGGGTGTGGCATTGTACCGTGCGCTTGGCGGAGACTTAAACGGGCTTCGCCTTACATTTTTGATTGTGTTCTCTCTGCGTATTGTTGCCGCCGGTTTATGGCTGCTGCGCTGGCGTGTTTCAAAACATACATCTTGCTAATAACATGAATTTTGTATATCTTTAACATATTATATGGCTGACATTTTTCATGGCGATGGTTCTCTAAATCAGCTTGTCTCCAAGATGAGTTCACAGGAAAGACATGAGCTGCTGGAAAAGCTGAAAGTCCAGACAGTTTTTTCCGAGACTCATTATGAAACCGCAGATGACAGGGTAAAATCCGTAATTCAGGATGAAGATTACGCGCAACTGCCGTTGTTTACCCGCTTTTTTCTTTTTCTGACAGGTCTCTTCAAAGGCAAGCCTGCCCCAAAAGTTTTTGAAGAAAAGAAATTTGACAAATTAGGCAAGAAAACACAGTCCGCCGCGCCCAAACTTTTCAATTATGAAAAGAAGCTTCTACTCTACGGATTCTACAGCATGGCGGAAAAACTAAAAGAGGCTGCGCGCACTTTCTATGCGGCGCTTGATTCCAGCGTGAACAGGGACAAGGGCAGTTTTTACGCCTTCCTGGGTTCTTTGGAAATGCCGGAATTTCACCTAAAGCTGGAAACCGTTGCGTCTCTGCAGATTATTCATGAAACGAACCCAAATGGCAAAGAATCAGATATACATTCTACGCTCACAAGGAGTATGGATGATGTCTTCAAGAATATTTCTGAAACTCAAAAAAATAAAATGTACTTTAATGTGCGGACTCTCACCAGTCTGAAGGAACTTTCATCTTTTTCGTTTGATCATCTGCTGATGTCTTTTGGAACTGACCGCGGCGTCAAGACATGCCTTGTAAACAAGGTTAAGGCGATGCTGATTACCCTCAACAATGTTTTATTCTCACTCAAGGAACTTCCAAGCCTGTCCCTTATGCAGTCGCTTTTTGTTTTTATGCTTCACGAAAAGAAAAGCGCGCCGGAAGGTTTTGACATGGATCGTGAAATACGGACTCTTCTTGCTTCTGCGGAAGAAGCCGTTGAGACGATCAAACAGTTTCACAAGAAAGTTCCCCTTACGCAGATTCTCCGCTGTGTCTGCCGGGACATGACCATTGAGCCTCGGCAAACCTCAGGTGGCGAGGACTGGTTTTTTGCCTACCGCGACCATTGGAAGCACCGGCTTGAGTCCGCGTTTTCGGATTTTATCCGGCAGCGCAAGCAGCGGGAAATATCCGAATTGTTTGATTATTTTTTCAAAGATGTCGGGCTGAAAGTTTTAGCTAACGCGGCCTCTGATGTCAATCCTAACGGTTTTCCTCTGCCCGAAGCTTTTGCCCTTGCTTTTCTGCAAACTTTCTATTCGGCGTTTTTTGTGAAAGCCGTTGAAACCCTGATACAGCCCATCCTGTTTGAGGGCGTATTTGTCAGGCATGAAAACCGGGACGAATTCACCGGCGCTTTCAGCGACTTTATGAGAATCGAAGAAGTCATCGGTGCAATGGACAGGAAAATCGCGCCTTACGGCGAATACGGAATGCACTATGAAGAGGCAAAAAGAGGCGATAAAAACATTCAGCCTGCCAGAATGAAGAAGATGCGTACTGTAGCCGAAGAAGCATCATGGGAGGCGAAAAGTATTATTACCCGTGCTATCACTTCGTTGACTTCGATGGTCAATGTGTTTGGAGGCATTCTGCGAAAGAATTCAGGAGATAAATACGAAACCCTTTCCAATCTGGAAAAACTCGGCAGCAAAAAACCGGAAGCCTTTGTCGCCGGTCTTGCAGACACGCACGAAAAATTACAGAGGGTCTTGCAGGTATTGAAAGACCTTGAAGCCACCGGACACAGCCGTTAAAAAAGTGCAGGCGTTTATACCTCAAACAACAGCACTGTATGGCTCAAAGATTTCTTGAAAGATAAATCTCCCAATCTGTCTCTGTTCCAGATAAATTCACAATCCAGCCTTCCTTCAAATATGGAGTGCATTCGCATCACCTCTTCATTGACCAATTCATGATGGTCTCTGAACCACACCGGGTCCATATCCTGCCCGCCGATTATTCTGATAAAATTATTTCTCAAAGAATCAGGGAACGTTTTTTTTGCGTTCAATACGCACCAAAGACGCATGTCAGGATTTTCGCCGGATACCAAAAGTACGTTGCCTACAATTTGGACTGCCCTGCCCCAGCCGGCATCTTCCAGTTTTTGTTTAAAGAGTTTTTCAAATCGTTCATATCCGCACACGGGCACTATCTTCTCCAAATCCCGTATGTACACGGCAAAGATTTTTAAGCCTATATTATAAGCGACTACAATAGCCCTGACTTCCATTAATTATAACCTTTACTTAGCATATACCGAGTTGACAAAAAAGTCATCCGTATTTTGTTAATCCTTGCCCCCGTCTGCCGGGTATGGTAAACTGTCTTGTATGAAAAGGACAACGGTATTGATAATGGGAATTTGCTTAACTGCTGCATGTTGCATATTGAACTGCAGCTCTGTTGCTGATGACAATTCCGTGCCAATAGAAAACCACTTCAATGTAATCGGAACAAAAATTTACGCCCCTGACGGCAATGAGTTTTTAATCAAAGGCGTCAATGTAAACGGCCCCGGCTGGGTCTTCCCAAGGGACACTCTTCAGGACATAACATTGATAACCGATGTATGGCAGTTCAATACAGTCAGAATCTGCGCCGCTATCGGCTGGAATTGGGCGTTAAACAACAATAAAGACCTTGATTCCATAATCAAAGCGTTCACTGAAAAAGGCGTTGTTTCCATACTTGAGGTGCATGATTACACAGGCATTTATCCGCCTGTCATTGCGAATGAACGATATGAAATGAATGGTTCTTATGTGGTCAAACGTTTGCCTTCAAGGACCGAGTTAAAAAAATGGTGGGTGGACAAAGCCAACCGTTTCAAAAATAATCCGTATGTGTGGTTTAACATAATGAATGAGCCGGGTTCTGACAATACCAAAAAGTCAGCCGAACTTTGGTCGGAAATACACGGTGGTATAATCAAGGCTATACGCGATGCAGGCGCTCACAACATAATTGTACTGGATGACCACGGCTGGGGACAGGGAAGCGGTTATTACGGCGGGGCATCGTCCTATGACAGCGCAATTATCAGAATGGGTCCAGAGCTTAACAAAAAATATTATAATCTTGTTTATTCGTTACATACGTACGACGCATGGAGAGACGGACTGTCCAGATTCAATCAATACTTTAAGGATGCGTACGGCAAGGGGTTATGTATAATACTCGGCGAGTTCGGCGCAGGCAAAGATAACCTGTCGCAATTAAACGCTGTTAAAAATATGTATGATTCAGCGATCCCGGAAAACATCGGCAGAATGTACTGGGCATGGGATGATGCAGGTTTGCAGCTTACCGAAGACGGCTGCGGATGGCAGATTGACAAGCAAAACGGTGAAAAGCCGGGTAATCTTACATGGGCGGGAGAAATGGTATGGCTTGACAACCGTGGACTGTTGACTTCTCCGGTACCTGATTACAATCTTGATTTGCCGCCTTTTACAAACTCCGATTTTGAGAACGGTTTCCCCGGCGGCTGGTCGGATTGGGGAGGGAGTTCAATACAGGATGGCGTATCATATAACGGCTCGAAGGCTCTGGTGATAAGCAAAGGCGCGCCGGGCGGCGGCGGTTTTTCGGTGGAATTAAAACCTTCTACCGCATATCAGTTCAGCGCATGGGGTAAAAACAGCGCGCAAACAAATTCTTCCACCGATGTGGGTATTAAGTACAGATCAAGTCCCAATGCTCAACAGGAACAGCATCATTTTGTTTCCTTTAAAGGAAGTACATGGGAACAAAAATCCGTCATGTTCACCACCCCCGCCGCAATTTACGGCGCTACGTTTTTTCTGTGGAAACCGGATGCCGGTGTCGCGTTTTACGTTGATGATTTGGAGCTTATTACAGCCCCCTGACACCAGTAATGGTAATGAAAAATGCGGCATACTGCCGCCTGCCCCGCTGGGCTTATTAGCCGGGAAACTGTCGTGAAGACTGGCAGCAATTTATGCGGTACATTGACATAAACCACAAAAATAGGTAGAGTATTAACATGAGTATATCTTCAAAATCCATCGCTTCCCGCCCGGTAATTGCCCTCTGCATAGGTCTGGCTCTGGGCATGATTTTCGGCTTTTTATTCCCTTTCCTCGTTTCCTCCCGTTCCGAACAAGTTGTTTCCCACGAGGAGTTAAGGGCTTTTTCCATGGTTGAAGAAGCCATGCGCGCCGCCTCCATGAACAAAACAGAAGACCCGGAGGCCTCTTATGTAACTCTTCCGGGGATACAGAAATACGACGGCCCCCGGCTGGCGGCATCCATGCCCATTGAAACAAAAGAGGCATGGATATCCTGGATGAAGAAAAACCGGAACGATGATCCGCTTTTTCTGGAACAGCGTTGGGAATGGGCGCAGGAGCTGGTTCTTTCTTCGGAACTCAAACGCCCCGAGGATGTACGGGCATTTCTCCTGACCCCTCGCGAACACTTTACCCGGCCGCAAAACAAGGGTCTTGAATATGCCAATACCTGGCTTCCTATCGGTTATGGAGCAACTATTACCGATCCTGACGTGGTTTCCATGATGACCACTACCCTTAATCTTTATCCCGGGGAAAAAGTTCTGGAAATTGGAACCGGATCGGGCTATCAGTCGGCGATTCTTTCATATCTTACAAAGGACGTCTATACCATAGAAATAATAAAGCCCCTTTTTGTTGAAACCGATGCCCTGTACCGGCAATGGGAAGCTACTTTCCCATCCTATACGGTTATTAACCGGAAATTGGGGGACGGGTATTACGGGTGGGAAGAATTCGCACCTTTTGACAAAATAATCATTACCTGCTCAATTGATCACATCCCCCCGCCGCTCATAAGGCAGCTAACCCCCGGCGGCATCATGGTACTCCCTCTGGGGCCTCCCGGTCGGCAGTACATCATGGAAGTAAAAAAGGCGGTTGATGAGAACGGGACCGTAACCCTGAGCCGCCGTGATGTGTACAACGGGTTGAGTGTCAGGTTTATACCCTTCCGGGACGAAGGGGGAAAATCATACAGTACCAGCGCTCCGTATGTAATGCCGCCGCCGTGACCTTAAAGTGCTGATAGATTTTTTTACTGGACAGATACTCCCTTCAAATGTAGAATAACTTGGGGTGTAATGAGTGATAAAAAAACCGATAATAATGATGAGGCATAAATGACCAGTATTCTTGCCAATCAAAAACCGGCAAAACGCCGGCGACCGCCGTTTATTAACGCAAGTCGCGGCAGCCGGATGAAAAAGGCTTTTTCATCACTTGGGACTACGTTTTTTGATGAAATAAGAGCCGTTTTTACCTATTTTTGCTATATTACCCGTGACAATCCCCTGGTTCCCAAGGTTATCGGGGTAAGTGTTGCATTTTTTGTTATCACCGGATGCTCTTTTCTGGTTTATTTTGCCGTCTCTTCCCCGGAAATGCCTCCCGGGAACCTGCTTGCAACCTTAAAAGATGTTTCCGTTCATTACCTGACCCCTGAAAATTCACAATCTCAGTTAGCTATTCTCGATTCGGAAGAAGATTGGGCGATTATGAGCGCCTTTGACGGGCATGAATTCGGGTCAGGAGTCGAAGCGCCGGACAGAACCCAGAACATTGAATACCCCGTCCGGCCGGGGGAAACTCTTTCGGAAATCGCATATGCCTACGGCATTTCCTATGATCTTCTGGCCTGGTACAACAAGATAAGCAATGCCAACCGCATCCGGGCGGGAACGATGATAATCATCCCTTCCCTGGATAATACCAAAAAAGCTGAATCTGAATTTGCGCAGCAGCGGACAAAACAGGTCAAAGCTGCGGCAGCGCCGAAGAAAGTCAAAGATATTCAAATCTCTTATGACAGCCGCATGAGCGGAGATATCAACGGAGCTGGCATTACCGTTAACTTTTCCATTGTAAATCCTCCGGCGAACCTTCGCTCTCTGGAGTGGGATATGGGAGACGGAAGGCGGAGTTTCCGTGAAAATCCCAGTTACGAATATATGCATCCCAAAACTTATGTTGTCCGCCTTACCGCTCAGGGCAGCGATGGAGTTATTTATAAATCAAACCCTCTGTATATTGATGTCCCCCATCCTACTTCAATGGAAGAGCACAGCAGGGTAAAATTCATAACGCTTTCTTCTCTCGAAGAATATTTTGTTATAGACGGAACCATAAGTGCGGTTGCGGGGTACGCGAATGTAGAAGCGGCGCCTCTTGACTTAAGCGAATCAGATAAATTCCTCACCAAAGTCCGTTTCCGCAGACCGGGGTACTACGGCGTTACGGTGCGTAAAGAAGGCGGACGGGAACAGTATTATTCGATTTTTGCAAGCCCCATTGCAACAATGCATGCTGATATGGATCTGGAGAACTTCAACTGGTACAGGACCCAGTTCAACACAGGAACTCCTTCCAACTGCGGACCTGCATCGGTTTCAATGGCTATCGGTTGGGGAACATCAAAATATTATCCTGTTTCTTCCGTGCGCCAGGCTGTAGGCTGGCAGGGAGAAGGGGGAACCAGTTTTGAGGAACTCCTTAAAGTAATCAGAAATCAGGGAGTTTCCGCCTCTATCGCGCCCCTGCGATCAGTACAGAATGTACGGGATGTGATTGATTCAGGCGCCATTGCCATAATTCTCTTTCATACAAGCGGCATCAAAACCGTCAAGGCGAATCCAGCAACGGATCTCTTCGGGAAATACTACAATGATTCTGTAGGGCATTACGCCGTTGTTAAAGGCTATTCCCTTAACGGAGAATACCTTGTTATCCACGATCCTATTCCCAGTGACTGGGGTGCCAACAGCTTCCGGTACGGGGATGAAATAAGCATGATAGGCAGAAACCGCTATTATTCATCCGCCGAGATACTCCGTTCTCTTCGCCGGGCGGACATGATTGTGATCAATCAGGCATCCGGAAATTAATCTCTCCGCCTGAAACAAACTCCCTTTGCCTGTGCGTATTCCTTAATTTCCCTGACTGTAGTGTGTCCAAAGTGCAAGAGCGATGCCACAAGCGCGGCATCGGCGCCCGGCGCGTTATCTGCCGCTTCGGTCATTTCCGGTGATGCGGTGCTGAGCAATACACCGGCAATCTGTTCCAGAGACCCCGCACCGCCTGAGGCAATAACAGGAACAGGTACGGCATTGATGATGCGGCGGGTCAATTCCAGATCGTAACCATCGCCTGTGCCGTCCGTATCAATCGAAGTAACGAGTATTTCCCCGGCGCCCAATTCAACCGCCCGCTGCGCCCATTCAACCGCGTCAATTCCGGTGTCTTTTTTGCCGCCCTGAGAAAAAGCATTCCAGACGCCCTTTCTGACCCGTTTCGCGTCCAGCGCAAGCACAACGCTGTTGCTGCCGTAAGCATTTGCCATTTCGCGTAACAGTTCGGGGCGCTGCAAAGCCGCCGAACAAACCGATACCTTGCCCGCTCCGGCTTCCATTACTTTCCGCATATCATCCAGAGTACGGATGCCGCCTCCCACACAAAGCGGGATTGAAATCTCAGAAGCGACTTTGCGTACAACATCAATCAATGTAGCGCGCCCCTTTACTGTTGCGCTTATGTCAAGGAATGCAAGTTCATCCGCGCCGTCTTCGCTGTAACGCCGCGCAAATTCAACAGGGTCTCCGGCATCCCTTATCCCCTCGAATTTAGTCCCCTTCACTACCCTGCCTTCATCTACATCAAGGCATGGAATAATCCTTTTTACGCCATTCATACCAATACCCCCGGTGGATCGGCAAATCCGGGCAATGTCCCCTTCGTTGAGGGAATTATATCTCTGGCGCGCTCGTCATATTCGCAGGCGGCGCGAAGGGCGCGCGCAGCAGCCTTGAAAAGCGCCTCTATTTTGTGATGATCGCTTCTGCCCCGGAGAATCTCCAAATGCAGATTACAGCCGGCTACACTTGTAAAACCCTGCCAAAAATCTTCGACTACATCCGTCTGAAAATCATGGATACGCGAACTTTCAGTTACAAGCCGCAAACCTGAACCCGGCGTTGAAATCAGGGGCACACCCGAAAGCTGTGCGTCAAAATACAAAAACGGCCTGCCACTCATATCAACCGCCGCCCTGGCAAGGGTTTCGTCCATGGGGAACAAGCAGCTTCCGTTACGCCTAATTCCGCGCTTGTCTCCCAAAGCCTTGACAAAACAGTGGCCAAGCGCAATTCCCGTATCTTCCACCAGATGATGCTGGTCGACTTCAAGGTCGCCTTTGGCACGCATTTCAATGTCGAATAATCCGTGATGTGCAAATGTGTTAAGCATGTGCGCGATAAACCCGATTGGATAATCCAGTTTTGCATCACCCTTTCCGTCAAGGTTAAGCCTTGCCGTTATTGACGTTTCTTTGGTTTTTCTTTCTATCTCAGCTATCCTGTACATTACTCACTCCACTACTCAGTGTTCACTGATCATGGTACAACTTTTCGCAGATCATATTCAACAATGTCAAGAGCGCCCAGTTTTTTCAGCTTTGGAATAATTTCAGGAACCTCGTTCCGTTTCACCGCGATTTTCACCGCAAAGCCTCCGTCTCCGAACAACGGAGAAACAGTGGGACTGCGCATCGCCGGTAAACCGTTCACAACCGCGTCAAAACAATCTTCCGGTATGTTCATTTCAAGCATTACGCGCTCACGGCCGTCAAGGACTGCGCGGAACAACATGGCTAATTCTTCAATGCGGCTGCGTTTCTGCGCATCGGCAAAGGCGGAGCGGGAAGCGACAAAACGAGTGGACGATTCAAGCAGGGTTCCGATAATTTTAAGGCCGTTGTCGCGGAGAGTCTTTCCGGAAGAAGTATTGTCGATGATCATGTCCGCATCGTCCGGCGGAAAGACTTCGGTTGCTCCGTATGTGCGCAGGATGCGGTACTGATAGCCGGAAGATTTAAGCCATGCCTCGGCAAGGTTTACATACTCAGTGGCAACCACAAGTTTTTTTGAACGGAGTTTCGCCTCGTCATAATCATTGGGAACCGCCGCGACAATGCGAACCCTGTCAAAGCCAAGGTCTAAAATCTCTTCAACACCGGCGCCGCTTTCCCGTATCCAGTCAATGCCGGTAAAGCCTGCGTCATGGCTGCCTAGTTCCAGAAGCTCACCCACATTCTGCGGTTTCATGATCTTGGCATCCAGCCAGTCTACCCCCAGTTCGGGACGGTATGTCCTGTCAGTCAAGGCGATGGGAAAACCCGCTTCCGAAAAGAGACGGGCTACATTGTCAAAAATTCTCCCCTTGGGGATGAGTATTCTTAGTTTACTCATGATTTACTCCGGTTAAGATGAGTTTATTAAAAATGAAAAATATGCACAAGATCAGGGTTTCACTAACAAAAACCCTGCCGCGCCGATATTGAAATCCTCCTGCTCTTCCCAACAGGCAAACAGGCTGCCATCAACAAAGCCAATCCCGGTATAAATAAAATTTTCGGGCAGCGCCGGCAGCAGGGGGTGTTCAAAATTTTCAGGTTCGCGGGGAGCGGAGTTTTGAAAATCTTCAAGTGAAATTTCCACACCGGCATTGGCAAGATCGGCTGTGCGAAGCATGCGGATTTCAGGCTCTGCTCCCTGCCTCTTTACGCGGTAGTACCAGCGGTTGTCGGAACCGGCACGCAGGGTATCCGCGTTCCAGCCTTCTTCTGCGGGAAAAATTTCCAGAGCGGGAATATTCAGCGGAAGGAGTGCGTTGGATTCCATATTGAAAGTCCATGTTCTGGGCAGGGGAAGATGAGAATCCGAATCAAGAAAACGGTCGTCCAGGTACAGGAGCGCCGCGGGTTTATCTTCATAAAAAACAAAGCCCCCTGCCGTGTACTGCCGCCAGAATTCGCCGCCGGAAAAACGGTACAGGGCGAGACCTTTTACCGCGCCGTCATAAGGTGCAAGTTTCATGAAACCATCGCGGTTTACTACCATTATAAGTTCATTTTCCTTTTCACGGAAAAAACAAATATGCAGAGCAAGCGGCCACGGGATAAGAGCGGCGGAAAAAATAGCGTCTTCTATTGATTCGAGCAGAACCGGCCCTTTTTCTGTTAACTGAAACCAGAGCGGATGTTCGCCTGTTTGCAGTATCGCCAATGGCTTCGCCTTTGCCGCCGCTGTAGATGCTGGCTGCACATCCTCCGGCGTTTTTTTTCCGGAACATGCAAAAAACAGGAGTGTGCAGTACATCGTAATAACCAAAACTTTACTCTTCTTCTTTCTCGCCAAGGCGCGAAGCACGCTAAGAACGCCAAGAAAAAACGAGAAAGTTACGAACGACAACTTGGCGTCCTTGGCGTCTTGGCGTACTTTGCGAGAGGTCTTGGAAATAATTTTTTGCAAAATCATTAATTCAAATCCTCAGGGAATGTGATCTTCCGGTTCTCCCGCGAGCCGGGTATGACCGCAACCGGGCCGCAGAACATCCCCCATATCTCCGCGTCATCGGTAAAGTCTTTATGATCAACCGCCGCGGCTATTTCATGCGCTTTCAACAACTCCGCAAACGCAAAGCCCTGAGGGGTTTGGGCAATTCCCGCATTTGCGCGTTTGAGATGCCTCTTGATAAATACCGGGGGAAAATCAGTTTCCGATGGCGACTGCCCTCTGAGTTCCCACAACGGCGCATCACATTCCTTGGGAGTATCCGTGAGCGGCAACAGAGGGATAACCGCGTTGTGTGTTTTCACTGCGGCGATAACCTGCTCGACAAGGGATGGGCTGATCCATGGCCTTGCCCCGTCATGGATTAGCACATAACGCGGATGATGGGCAGAGAGAAAGGAAAGTGCGCTGTACACTGAAGCGCGGCGGGTTTTTCCGCCGGAGACAAATACGATCTTGGGGCTTTGAGCCGTTAAATCAGGCGGCAGCGCTTCGCGGGCGGCGGCTTCTCCGTTTTCAGGCACGGCAATCACAATCAGGCTGACGGAAGAAACCGCGGCAAAGGCGGAAACCGCCGATCCCAGCACGGTAAGGCTGCCGGATTTACTCAACTTTTGGTACTCTTTTTTTACCCCGCCCATGCGGGATGATGATCCAGCGGCACAGATGACTGCCGCTATGACGGACTCAGCGCCCATGATTATTCCAGTTCAAGCCGGGCAAAGATCATGCTCTCGACTTCGTCTTTGGATTTACGCAGTGAAATGGCAAGTTCATCTTCCAGCAGTTTCAACGCCGAGTCGTAGAGTTTCCGCTCCAGAATGGGCAGCTCCTTCACCTTGCTGCGGTGGTACAAAGAACGGACAATAGCCGCAATGTCCCTGATGCTTCCCTTTTTCAGGAGGTCCAGATTCATCTGGTAGCGCATTTTCCAGTCCGAAGGAATCGGTTCATAATCCTCGCTGATCAGCTCAAGCGCTTTGGACGCTTCGTCTCTGGAAACAGTGGGACGGATGCCAAGCCCGGCAGCCTTGTCAACCGGAACCATTATGGTCATGTCTGTAACTTCAAGATAGATAACATAGTACGGAATTTTGGAATCTTTGAATTTTTTTTGAACGATGGATTTTATGACACCTACACCCTGACTTGGGTATACAACTTTTTGATCAACCTGAAAACTCTTTGCCTTGCCCATTTGGATAAATGTTACCAAAAAACAGATAAACAGTCTATAGAGCCTCTGAAAAAACGGCTATTTGATTGGCTTTCCAAAGCCATTTGCCAAACAAACCGATTTTTGAAAATGGCAAATTTCTTTATTTGACAGCCGGCAAAAATTAAGTGTAAAATAAGGGGAATAGTCATATTCACATTCTAATCAGGAGGAAAAGAATGAAAAAATCTGCAAAAACAACAATCGGAATCGCAATGATGTTGATTCTGACGCTGGTTTCTGCCTCGGTATTTGCCGGCGGCAAGAAGGATGCCGGTAAAGCACCTGCAACAACCTTGAAGGTACTTTACTACCTGGAAGCAACTGCTCCCAATGCTGTTGCCGATGCCAACCTGTGGATAAGCACTTTTGAGAAGGACAATCCCGATGTCAAGATCGAACGGGAAAATCTCTTTGATGAGCCGTTCCATGACAAAACAAGGGCTTATGCCGCGGCGGGAGAACTTCCCGATGTATTGTATGTCTGGCCGTCAGGACGCTCGGATTATCTGCATGATCAGAAGCTCCTCAAGGACCTGACTCCGTTTATCAACAAAGACAATCTCAAAGGCAGCTACCTGCCCCTGACAATGGATCCGGCTCAGCAGCAGGCAGGCTATATGGCGATGATTCCTCAGGGCATCACCACCACTCATGCGTTCTTCATCAACACGGAAGTGCTGACCGAATGCGGATTGCAGCCCGCGAAAACTTACGCGGAACTGAAAGCGCAGGTACCGGTACTTCGCGCCAAAGGTTACGAAACAGTTATCATTCCCGCCCAAAGCGACTGGGTAATGCAGAGCTGTCTGTTCTCCATGGTCGCAGGGCGCTTCTGCGGAGCCGGCTGGGAGCAGAAGATTCACAGCGGCCAGGCGAAATTCACCGATCCGGATTTTGTCGCCGCGCTTAATTTTATCAAGACGCTGTATGATGACCGCGTAATCGAAAAATCCGCCGTTGGTATTGAATACGGCGAAGGCCCCGGATTGTTTGCCAACAAAAAAGGCGCGTACTATATTGACGGTGACTGGCGCACAGGAGCTTTCATCACCGATGCGGACACCAACCAGGCGCTCATCAGCCCGGCAGCTCAGGAACACATCAAAATTGGCGTATTCCCCGATATCGAAGGCGCGAAGCTCAACAAGTCAAGCTCTGTCATTCTCGGCACCGGTTATGCGATGAGCGCGGCGGTTCCCGCAGGTTCACCCAGGGAAGACGCGGCATGGCGGTTTATAAAGTACATGGTAGGGAAAGATGTTTCCCAGCTTAGGACTGAGCGCGGCGGCACCCCGACTCCGTCAAGGACTGACCTTGATTTTGCCAACATGAAGCTCGAACCCATGCAAAAAGCAATCGGGAATCTGGGGAAAGAATTCTCCACCGCAACAGTCGTCATTGACGGCGTATTCCCATCCGAAGTATACCTCCCGATCAACACCGGTCTGATTGAAATTGCAATGGGGCAGAGAACACCCGCACAGGTAGCCGCGAATGTTCAGAGAGCATTTGACACCTGGAAGGCGAAGTAAACGGTAATAGGGAAAGCAGGGCAGGATTGTGAAAATTGGCTTAAAGAAAACCGAAGAACGGATTTCTTATATTATTCTCGTTGCGCCCGCCTTGCTTCTCTATCTGTTTGTTATGGCTTTCCCCACGATCTTTTCGATACTGCTAAGTGTATCAACATATCGCGGGGGAAAATTTTTTGGCAACAACAACATTAGTTTCGGAGGCTTGAAAGCATACCGGGAAGTTTTCATCGATCCCTATTTCTTTATGGCCCTGAAAAATAATATCTATATTGTTCTGATTTCTGTTTTTGGGCAGATACCTCTGGGGTTTTTCCTTGCATACATACTCTCGCGGGGGCTTATCAAGGGAACTGATTTTTTTCAGACTATGATTTACCTGCCCAATGTAATTGCCGCCGTTATCATCGGTATTCTTTTTAACAGGTTTCTGTTAAGTTCAAACAGCGTATTGCTGGAAATTCAACGAATGTTTAACCCTGCCATAGAATTTATACCGGGCAGGAATTCCATGCTTCTAATTCTGGTTGTAATTCTCTGGATGTATACCGGAATTTATATGCTGATTTTTCTGGCAAATTTACAAAAAATCGACGTATCAATAATCGAAGCTTCAAAAATTGACGGGGCAAGCGAAATGCAGACCCTGCGTTATATTATACTCCCCGCCTTGTCCGGCGTGATTGTAACCACCGCTATTTTGGCGATCTCTGGTTCGCTAAAATCTTTTGACCTTATATTTGTAATGACGGGAGGCGGACCGGCATACAGAACCAGCGTTCTCTCAATCTATATGTACGAAAAAGCATTCCGGGGAGCGCCCAATTATCCGGTCGCCAATGCCATTTCAACAATTATGGTGATCGTTTGTTTTATCCTGATCGGACTCACACGGTTTGCGGAAAAACGTTTTTCATCAGGACATGAATAGGGGTTGTCATGGCGGATATTCGTAAAACAAATATTTTTGCGCTGATTTTAATGTACTTTATTGTCATTTTATTTGCCATGCTTGCGGTTTATCCAATCTTCTGGCTTATAGTAAATTCTTTTAAAACTACCCAGGATTATATGCGTGTAAGCAAACTGGCTTTTCCATCAATGTGGTTTTACAGCAATTATCCAAATGCATGGCGGACTGCCAATTTTACCGTTTTGATTCTGAACAGTATATTGTATACCTCCGTTACGGTGATTTCCATAATTATCTTAAGCTTTATGGCGGGCTTTGCCTTTGCCAAACTTCCTTCAAAATTAACACCCGTTCTCCACGGCAGCTTTATCATAGGCATACTGATAACGCTTCAGTGCATCATGGTTCCCCTCTTTTTAATGATTAGAACGGTGGGTTTATACAACACAAGGCTCGGAGTGCTTATTCCCTATATAGGCATCGGGCTTCCGATTGCAGTGTATCTTGCCACCGAGTACATCAAGGGAATCCCTGAGTCGGTGATTGAATCGGCGCGTATTGACGGCGCGAAATACCTGCGCATCTTCAGAAGTATTATCCTGCCTATGGCTGCTCCTGTAGCAACTACGGTCGCAATACTAACGGTTACAGGAACATGGAACGAGTTCATGCTTATTAATATTCTGGTTTCCTCAGACAGGCTTAAATCCCTGCCGGTTGGAATAAATATGTTTTCCGGTTCTCTGGCTACTGATTACGGAAGGCAGTTTGCCGCCCTTGTTATTGGCATGACTCCCATGATCATCTTTTACGCTATATTCAGAAAACAGATAACCAGGGGCGTGGCCGCGGGAGCAGTCAAGGGCTGATGTTTAGCCTTGGGTTAGACGGTACATGGCAGTTGTCGTCCTGCGGGAAGCCGGTAAACGCGGAAGTACCCGGTTCAGTTCTTGACACATGGATCAAAGCCGGTCATATCCCCGATCCTTTTTACGGTGAAAATGAAAAAACGATAACTCCCCTCTTTGACAATAATTTTGAGTATTCCAGAACTTTTTCTGTCAGCGAAGAACTGTTGGCTGAAGATACGATAGACCTGGTATGCCTTGGCATTGATACCCTTGGGGAAATTTTTATAAACGGCGAAAGTGTCTCCCGCGTTGACAACATGCACCGTAGTTGGCGTTTTAATGTTAAAAGATTGTTGAAACCGGGAGAAAATTCAATCCGCATTGTTTTATTCTCTCCTGTTGATTTTATTACAAAATCTTTTAACAATGGCAGGGTAAGGTACATAAGTACCGGCGGAATGGCAGGTCAGGGCTATTTGCGCAAAGCGCATTGCCAATTTGGCTGGGACTGGGGACCGCAGCTTCCCGATGCGGGTATTTGGCGGAGCATCTTTCTTGAAGGATGGAGCGCCAGACTTGCCGATGTGTACGTTATTCAGGAACATTCAAACAGCTCTGTAACCCTGCGCGTCAAAGTAAAGACAGCGGGCGAAAGCCGACCTCTCAAAGCGGAATTGCGTGTAACGCCGCCGGGAAACAGTGAAACCCTGACCGTAACGGAAAATATCAACGGCAGCGCGGAATTAACGCTGGTAATTGAAAAACCGGAACTGTGGCAGCCCAACGGCCTTATTTCAAATAAAGGCGCCCAGCCTCTGTACAATGTTGAAGTTGCGCTGCTGGATAATGACAGCGTACTTGACTCATGGCGGCGGCGGATAGGGCTGCGTACCCTCACTTACAGCGCGGAAAAAGATCAATGGGGGCGCGAATTCGCCATGACGGTGAACGGAATAAAAGTCTTTTCCATGGGAGCGGACTATATCCCCGAAGATTCATGTTTTCCGCGAATCAACAAAGAGCGCACAAGGCGGCTTCTGGAAGACTGCGTAAAAGCGAACTTTAACAGCATCCGCGTCTGGGGCGGCGGCTATTATCCTGATGATTATTTTTACGACATCTGCGATGAGCTGGGGCTGGTGGTCTGGCAGGATTTTATGTTCGCCTGCAATATTTATGAATTGACAGATGATTTTGCGGAAACTGTCGCAGAAGAAATCCGGCGGAATGTTATCCGCATACGCCACCACCCATGCCTTGGACTTTGGTGCGGTAACAATGAAATGGAAATTGCATGGTTTGACTGGCCGGGCGTTTGCTCCCATCATCCGGCGCTTAAAGCTGATTACATCAAGCTTTTTGAAGGATTGATTCCCAATGTGTTGAAAGAAACAGACCCGCAAACTTTTTACTGGCCGTCTTCTCCCTCTTCCGGCGGAAGTTTTGACGCGCCAAATGATTTTGACCGCGGCGATGTTCATTACTGGGAAGTCTGGCACGGGCAGAAACCTTTTAAGGATTACAGAAAATACTTTTTCCGCTACTGTTCGGAATTCGGCTTTCAGTCCCTGCCTGATATTGAAACAATTCAAAGTTTCGCAAAACCTGAAGACTTAAACCTTTTTTCTCCCGTCATGGAAGCGCATCAGCGCAATCCGGGAGGGAACGGAAAAATTCTTTTCTATATTTCCGAAACCTACCGTTACCCGAAAGATTTCGCTTCTTTGGTGTATATTTCTCAGGTTTTGCAGTTGGAAAGTATTCAAACCGGCGTGGATCACTGGCGGCGTAACCGGGGAAGGTGCATGGGCGCGATTTACTGGCAGCTTAACGATTGCTGGCCGGTAACTTCATGGGCAAGCATTGATTATTACGGCAGGTGGAAGGCGCTTCATTACGGCGCGCGCCGTTTCTTCGCCCCCTTGCGTGCGACAGTATTCATTGATGAGACAGAACCAGCCAAACCGGGTTCGCTCACCGGCTCCCTTAGACGGACAGCGCGCGTTTTCGTTCACAACGACACAGTAAAAAGCGCCGAAGGAATTCTTTCCCTGTTTCTGAAAGATCGCGATTTCAACATCCTTGCGGAAGAAACGATTAATGTGAAATTACCGGCTCTTTCCGCAGGTGAAGTCATGGTCAGGGATTACCGCGATATAATCAACACTGTCGAACTTGAACGCTCCTGTTTTGTTACCGTACAACTGAAAATTAACGGTGTGCCTGTTTCTTCAGAAACCACTTATGAAGAAATCGTTTCTAACGAAACGGCTCTCTTTGTTCCGCCCAAACATTTTTCATTTAACCGCCCCAATTACAGCGTTGATGTAAGTGACAGCTCAGAAACAGATGTTTCTGTAGATCATTTTACAATAACCGTAAAAGCTGACACCTTCTGCCGTTTTGCCCGTGTGAAAATCAAGGGTGAAGACCCCGTATTTTCAGATAACTATTTCGATATAACCGGCAAAGAAGGCGTTGAAATACAGGCGGCAAAAAACGAATTGAAAAAGAATTACACCGCACAGACATTGAAGGCTTCGCTTGATGATATAATCAGCGTAGGTGATAGTTTCTAAGGAGAAAACATGGCAGAAATTCGCAGACTAACGCCTGAAGAGATGCCTCAATTCTATAGAATGCACACCATAGTCTACAATATGCGCCGGGATCATTCGAAAGAAGAAAACCAAAAAGCCGATCCCCTGAGTCATCCGGCACATTGGGCATGGGGCGTTTTTGAAGGAAGTAAATTACTTGCAGGAATGTACGAGATTGATTACCTTATGCGCTTTGACGGACACAACGTTAAAATGTCCGGCATTGGAGGAGTGGGAACTCTTCCCGAAGCGCGCAAGGGCGGACACGTACGGCGCATCTTTGAAAAACTCCTGCCTGAAGCTTATGAAAAGGGTGTGGCCTTTTCCTGCCTAACTCCTTTCTCCCATGACTTCTACCGGAAATTTGGCTATGAAATTTCATGCGCCCGCAGGGAAATAAGCATTTCCATGGGCGAATTACAGGAAATAAAACTGCCGGGAGAATTTATTCCGGTGCTTCCGGGAGACGATGCCGCTTTATTGCAGGAAGTTCATTCCGCATATATTGCAAACCTTAACCACGGGATATGCCGTGATTATTGGCCGGATAACCGCTCGTGGAAAAATTTTACGCGGGAAGAACCATGCGCCACCGGGACTTTTCTCTACCTGTGGAAGGACGAAACCGGAAAGGCGCGCAGCTACATCAAGTATAAGGATGTGTATCAGGACGGAGAGCACAACATGTCGGTAATTGAACTTGCCTTTATCGACAAAAATGGGCTGTTCGGCGCAATGGGTATTACAGGCGGTCTTTCGGCTCAATTTGAAAATTTCAAGTGGGCAATGCCGGCGTTCATTGATCCGTTCGATTTTACGGGTGATGCCTGGTCAATAGAACAGAAAATCGATCCCAGAGATATGTCGAGGGTGGTAAATATCAAAGCCGCTCTTGAACTGATGCGCCGTCCGGCGGGTGAAGGCGAATATGTTATCGAAGTGGAGGACGATAATATAAAAGCAAATAACGGAAAATACCTTGTTGAATTCGGACGCGAAGGAACAAGAGTATCATTCACAGGAAAGAACACCCACTTGCACTGCGACATTCTCACGTTAAGCCAGCTTGTTACCGGATACCGGTCGCTTGAAAACGCCATGTATTCGCGGCAATCGGGACTTGAAGTATACGGCAATGCGGAAACACTGAAGGCTGTGTTTACGGCAAGGCCTCAGCACATAACGGAGTATTTTTAATGAAAAAGCAATTATCAATTATCCCCCGGCCTGTTTCGGTCAAATACGGGGAAGGCGTTTTCCAATCCGCAATGCCGTCCATAAAAGAAGACGGTAATTTTGCAAAGGAAATTGAAACAGTAACCGGGCAGCTGCGCGGGGATCTTCGTTGCAAGATGCGCGGCGATTTGAAAAAAATGGGCTATAGCGGTCAATTTGATGAAAAAAAATCTGTCTTTTGCAGCAAAGAAATTTTTAATGATTTGAAAGATGCTGATGAGACTTACAAGCTCACAATTACAACGGAAAAAATTTCCATTACAGCTGCATCTGGAAAAGGCCTGTACAATGGGCTGCAAACATTCCGCCAGCTTGTACTTTCTGAATTCCGAGACGGTATGCTTACCCTGCCATGCGCTGAAATAATCGATTACCCCCGTTTTTCATGGCGGGGATTCATGCTGGACTGTGCGCGATACTTTTATTCGGCTGCCTTTGTCAAAAACCTGATTGACATTCTTTCCCTGCATCACATAAACCGTTTCCATTGGCACTTAACCGATGATCAGGGCTGGCGGCTTCCTGTTGCCGAATACCCCCTGCTCACGGAAATCGGCTCCAAGCGGCAGGATTACAGAAGAGTGTGGATGTCCCACATCAGCGGATTTTACACCGCCAAGGAAATTGACGAAGTGGTTGAATACGCCGCAGTCCGCCATGTCGAAGTTGTTCCCGAAATTGATCTCCCCGGTCACGCAAGCGCAATTCTGGCTTCCTATCCGGGTCTCGGCTGCACCGGCGGGCCTTATCGCGTTGAAGATCGTTTCGGTATCTTTGAAGATGTACTCTGCGCCGGAAACGACCAGATTTTTGATCTGGCTGAAAAAATTTTTGACGCTCTGGCGGGTTTTTTCCCATTCGGTTATGTGCACATCGGCGGGGACGAAGTGCGGTATAACCGCTGGAATGACTGCCCCAAATGTCAAAAACGGCTCAGGGAACTCGGGTTGAAAAAACCGGAAGAACTGCAAAGCTGGATAACTTTCAAACTTACAGAAATGCTCGCAAAACGGAAAAAAACCGCAATCGGCTGGGACGAAGTGCTTGATGATTCTGAAAAATTCAAACTCCCCAAAGAGACAGTCGTAATGTCCTGGCGCGGCAGCGAAGGTGGAATACGGGCAAGCGGACTGGGTCATCCGGTGATAATGTCTCCTAACACTGCCGGCTGTTATCTTGATTACAAGCACCTTGACGAACCTGAAGAACCCGGACAATTGTTCGAGGGAGCGGCTTCGGTATACAAATCCTATTCTCTGGAACCGGTAACGCCGGAGATGAGCAAAGAAGCGGCGTCCCGCATTCTTGGAGGGCAGTGCAACATGTGGTCGGAACTTATCTACGCGGGGAAAATAGCCGAATACATGATTTTCCCCCGGTTATGTGCAATTGCCGAAGCTGTGTGGACTGAAGATAAAGACTTTGAAGATTTTTCCGCCCGGCTTGCGGTACACCGGGAGCGGCTGGACAACCTGGGCATAAATCAGTACCGGGGTCATCTGAGGTAGGTTAACCCGGAAGCTGCGCAGCCTTCGCAATATTTTACTCCCTTGCTGAATTGCTATCCCGAGAAAGAAAAATCGTAGAGCCGCTGTAATATGACTTTAATTTTATTTGAGTACAATGTATCGGTTGCCCAGGTGCCGGAAAGTCCTTCTATGCCAGGGCTTGAGCCTTTGCGCACCCATTTGTAGCGGGGATCGACCAGATCACCGTTAAGCGGTTCTTCGGTGGCATAAGCTTTGAGGTGCTGGATATGGGCGCGCACGCCGGTGCGGGGATCAGGAAAAATCAGCCCCGGCTGCTCCGGGCCTATTGCGCCAAGGCCGCAGAAATTGTTCCACTCCGGCATGACCAACCCGCCATAGCCCAAAAAACCGGTTTCCAGGCACATTTGTGCAAAGGCGGTGTCGTGGTTTACTCCTTCGTAAGCCGCCTCCTCAATATAAAGACCCGCCAGCATCCGCACAAATGCCGAATCCGTATGAGGATTATTCCGCTGCAGGAAAAGCGACAAATTTTTCCCGGCAACCTTTCCCTCACCCATTATGTTTTCAGAAGGAACCGGTCTTTCAGGCGGGGTAATCTCCGGCGGAGTAACCAGAACAGTTTCTGGCGGCAATCCGGCGCAGGAAAGAACAAAAATCATCGCAAACAAAGGCAAAAAATGGCGCAATTTAATCATATTTCTATTTTCGGCAGGGCAAATTTTTTATTTAACACAGTAAAGCAGTACACATATGCGCGCCATATATAGGTTATGAATAATAACTGTTCTTCATCTTCCGTTCCTGCGGAAAAAAGACCGAGGGAAAAAATGATAGCCATGGGACCGGCCGCCCTTTCGGACTCTGAACTGCTGGCTATCCTGTTGAACACGGGAATTCGGGGGAAGAATGTAAAATCTCTGGCGTCCGATTTGCTCAAGCTGCTGGATCGGAATAAAGATATTCCGCCGATCGAAGAAATATCCCGTATGCCCGGCATGGGGCAGTTCAAAGCATGCGCGGCGGCGGCAATGCTGGAATTCGGCAGGAGGCGCTATGGCTCAGTCTCAGCGCATATAAAAAAGCCGGTTGATATTTTTACTCTGGTGAGGCACTATGCAGACCGCAAACAGGAACGTTTTATCAGTCTTTCACTGAACGGCGCGCATGAAGTCCTGGCAGTGAGAATTGTAACCATCGGTCTTGTGAACAAAACCATTGTGCACCCAAGAGAAGTTTTTGCCGACCTTATCCAGGACAGAGCTGCCGCTTTCTGCGTCGCCCATAACCACCCGTCGGGACAGCTTAAAAACTCACCGGAAGACGATGAAATAACGGAACGCCTCCTGGCGGCGGCGCGCATTTTGGGCATTCAGTTTGTAGATCATGTAATTTTTTCGGAAACCGGCTGGTGGAGTTTCAAAGAAAACGGAAGACTGGATGAGACGAATATAGGAGACAAAGAAATATGAATGAACTTAAAAAAAATAAAAGCAGCTTTTAGTTTTAGGCATTTTGCCTAATTCACTACCTCTTCCCTGTCGGCGAGGGTTATGTCCAGAGTGCTTGCGCTGCCGCCGCGGATGATGCCGACTTTCACCCTATCCCCCGGTTTACAGGCTTCAAGCGCCGAATATAAATCGGCGAGGGTGTTGGTCTTCATGCCGTTTACCGATGTGATGATGTCGCCGCCCAGGTAGATTACACTGCGGCCGTACTGCACAGGTTCGCTGCCCTGCCGCAAACCTGCCCTTTCGGCAAGACCGTTCCTGCGTGTGCGGGAAACAAGAAGCCCGGAACTAACCGGCAGTTTCGCATAACGGACAAGGCTGGGAAAAATCTGCACCACGGTCGCGTCAATCCAGCCGCGGCGGACTTTTCCGTATTGCATAATTTCCGTAACAACGCGCTTGGCTGTGTTTACTGGAACTGCAAAACCAATGCCCACCGAACCGCCGGAGGGCGAATAGATCATTGTGTTGATCCCAATCATTCTGCCCTGAGTATCCAGAAGAGGGCCGCCGGAATTGCCGGGGTTAATCGAAGCATCGGTTTGAATCATGTCGCGGATTATGCGCTGCCGTGACGTCTGAATCGGCCTTCCCAAACCGGATACAATTCCCACCGTCAACGTGCGCTCAAGAGCGAAGGGGTTGCCGATAGCCAGCACCTTTTGCCCCACTTTAAGGTTTGCGGAATCGCCGTAGGGGACCGTCCTCAGTTCCGTTCCGCGTGGAGGGTCAAATTTCAGCACCGCAAGGTCATTTTCAGGATCAGCGCCGACTACAGTGCCTTCAAACTGGCTGCCGTCCGCAAGGTTGATAAAAACCTTGTAAGCGTTTTCTATCACATGGTTATTGGTAAGAACATAGCCCCTGGTATCAATAATTGAACCGGAGCCGGAGCCGCCTTCCTGAGGAACTGGTTCAAGAAACCAGTTAATCGCCATCGTCTCCGTGGTGATATTGACAACCGCCGGATTGAGCATTTCGTAAATCGAAATATTTTCCCGCTCGCTTTCGGAAAAGGGAACAAGGTCTGCGGTATTAAGCGCCTTGTACTCCGTCTGCAGGAGCTTAAAATCTTCCTGCTGCGTATTTTGAGTCTGCTGTACCGGCGCTGCCTCCGGCGAAGACTTTATAATGCCAAACCCAACGGCGAAAAGCACAACAACAAGAGCGCTCAACAACGAGAAAAATAAAACTTGACCTCGGCTGTACATTTTCATCTCATTACCCCCTCCGAAACATAAGTCTGCCAGCTCCATTATACACAAAAAAAGCCGATAATTAAAGTGTATATGCCGTTGTTTTTGGTAACCTCTTTATTACATCGCGCCGTTGCACAGCAACGAAGCGATGTCGTATTATCGAACATGAAACGAAGTTTCATGCAAATTCTCCTGTTTTTCTCAATTTTTTCCCCGGTTTTCAGCCTTGATCTTCCCATATCCCAAATAGCCGATGACTCGCTGTTAAGAATAAAGCTGACAGAAACAGATCCGTGGTTTACAGACACCCCCGGCAGTGTCCTTGCGCGGAGAGCAAGAATCGAATATCTGGAAAACGGCGAAAGGGTAGAAGTCCGTGCTGAAGCGGGCAGGGAAGAATTTATGATTATTCTTTCCCGCGAACTTATGGGAGGCCGCATCGCGGCTGACAAAAATCCCGGCGTCCCACGGGGTGGGACGGGGCGTTTTCTGAGCTGGGCGCAGGGTTCATGGATACTCACCCGCAGAATAGACAACGGGGCGCCTATCCTTATCAGAGTATTCCTGTGCAGCGACCAGAACGCCTACATTCAATTCCGCCCGTTCACCTCCGAAAAATGCTACATGGACGTTATCCTCTATGGGGGCTATATTGTACGTTCCCTGCCGCTCGGAGTTCCATTTGAAAGGCTTTACACTATGCCGTTAAATGAAATTCTGAAACTCGCGGGGAACAAATTCCCGCGCCGGTATTTTGAGCCGGAACTTGAAGACTACAGCGATCAGCGGAAACTTATTACACAAATTCGCGGGCGTCTTGGCGAACTGCGCTATACCGATGACGGCGCGATTGATGAAAATGGGAACTATGTTTTTATTGATACCTTGCAGCGGCAAAGCGCAGCATCTGCGGGGCTTAACTGTTCAGGTTTTACAAAATGGCTCATAGACGGAATCCTCCGGCCTGTAACAGGGAAGAGACTTTCCATCCCTCCGCTTAAAGCGGCTTTCGGCAGCCGTGGTTCATCGTTTACCGATCTGTGGGAAGAAAGCAGAGACCCGCATTTCGGGCTGGACTGGATCAGAAACCTTGCGGCGGAGGCGAACGGCGTCCTGCGCTCGAATGTATACCGCAATCTGGAAGAATTTGAAGTAAGAAGTGAGATATTCTCGGCTGTGTCGATATTGGAAAACCGATCTTTCGTTATACGCTCCTATCCCGGTTTTCTGGAAAACGCCGGTTACGGCGTTGAAGGGCTTTATCCCCTGCTCTACTCACTGGCGATTGATGAGCCGTACAAATTTTATCTTGCCGCGGTAAATAATGAATTCGGCGCCCCCATAACAAGAGAAAACCCGAGGGGAGGGCCGCGCCTGCGTCAGTATTTTCATGTGGCGGCACTGTTTCCGTATTTTGATGAATACGGCATTTTCAGGATTGTAGTTTTTGAGAGCGCCTCTGAAACTTTATTCAGTTCTTTCAGAAGACGTTATCCGGGGCATTATATAAACATTGTGCAAATCCCCGCGGCTGCTGCTTTTGATCCCTAACTGTGATATACTTCCTCTATGCGCATGGACATAGAGGGCGTAGCATTTGATCTTGACGGGACACTGTATCCCAACTACCGCCTGAACATAAAACTTATCCCCTTTCTGCTGAAAGAATTGCGGCTCACTGCCGCTTTCGGCAAAGCCAGAAATATCATCCGCAAAGAACAAAAAAATGACTCCTCTCCGCTTGCGGATTTTTATCAATATCAGGCGTCTCTTACCGCAAAAATTTTTGGCAGCCCGATTGATCAGGTAAAGGAAAAATTAGACAGGCTGATTTACAAGGGCTGGCAGCCTTTTTTTAAAAAAATCAAACTTTACAAAAAAACAGCCGAAACTCTTGATGCTCTGAAAAAAGCAGGTTATAAACTCGGTCTTTTGTCGGATTTTCCGCCCGAAACCAAACTTGAATACCTCGGCATTTCCGGCTTTTGGGATGCGGTTCTCTGTTCGGAATGCTGTGGAACGCTTAAGCCTCACCCCCTGCCTTTCAGGGAACTTGCCGCCGCCATGAAACTCCCTCCGGAAAAAATCATCTATATCGGGAACAGCCGCCGTTATGACGTAACCGGCGCGAACAAGGCAGGCATGAAAACAGCATGGATAAAAAGCCCCCTGTTTCCGGGCAGCGGCTGCAAGAAACCTTTACCTGATTTTACCTTCAGCAGCTATCGCCAATTATATGATTACATGCTAAATTAATGGAAATGATCTTTACAACCGGTAATTTGATAACCCTTGGGATCGTCCTGTGCGGCTTCGTCCTCTACAGGCTGACGGATAAAAGCCGAAACGCCCCGGACAAGCTGAGAAAATTCGCCGAAAAGTACAAAGATGAAATTGCCGCCTACGCTGAAGAAAAAAGCATGGCTGTCAAAAATTTCGGCATTGACCTTGATGTTGAAAAAAAAGCCGCCATGCAGCTTATCAAAAACATCAAGCAGCTTACCGAAGAAGAGCTTACCAATAAAGCCGAAACCATTGCGCGGATAGAAGAACAAATACACGCTTTTGAATCCTCACTTGAAGAACTTTTCGGAATGACGGGCAGAGTTCAGGAAAACCTCAGCCGTATAAGGGACGAATCTGACTTTGTGGAAAAAACCGGTAAAAAAGTAAACGAAGCAAAAGAAAAATTTGAACAGATGGAAAAAATACTGGATGCTGCAAGAAAAAACATGGAAGACACCGGAATCCGTCTGGAGAAAAAAAACACTGAAACACTTGAGCAAACCGCCCGTGAATTGATAGTTTCCGTAAAATCCACAGTTTCGGACTTTGAAGCCGGCGCGCAGGTAATTGAGCGCAGAATAGAAGATCACCGGGAAGCGGTGAATAAGGCGGAACGCGAAAGGGAAGCGATCATTGCAAGAGATACGGAACTGATAAAAAAGGTACTGAAAGAAGCTTCTGAAAACGCCGGAAAGCGCGCCGACAAAATGGAAGAAGCCGCTCTTGTAAAATTACGGGAACAGGCGCAGGAACGGCTTAATCAGCTTAAAACATTATTTGAAGAGAAAATAAAAAACACGCAGGAAACGCTCAAAGGCGAACAGACGGCAATACAGGACAAGCTGAAAACCATCCATGATGAATGGAACGGGACTGTTGCCGAAATCACCGCCGGTCAGAAGAGTTACAGGCAGGAATGGGAAAAAGCATCAAATGAACTTAGCAGCAGGGCAAAACATCAGAATGAAGAAATAAGCGCCGCCCTTGCACGGCAGCAGAGTGAAGTAAATACTGCCCTTGTCAAAGAGAGGGAAACGATAAACACTGCCCTGTTGCAGCAGCAAAACGACTGGAAGCAGAATTTTTTGGAATTCAAAAAACTGACGGAAAAACAGCGCAAGGAGCTTGACACCTCCATCACCACAGCCAGAACCGAACTAAACAGTTCCATTACCGAAATAAAAACAAAATCGGGAACTGTGATCAAACAGCAGCATGATGAATTGGACGCCGCGGTTAAACAACAGCAGAAAGAACTTGCCGCCGCACTCAGCGATCTTAAGGAAAAATCCGGCACAGCGGTTAAACATCAGCAGGAGGAACTTGCCGCGGTATTAAGCGAGCTGAAAGGAAAATCAGGCGCAATAGTTAAACAGCAGCATGAGGAACTTGCCTCAGTCATAAGCGGGCTAAAAGAAGAATCAAACGCGGCAGTTAAGCAGCAGCATGATGAACTCACAACCGTGATGAGCGGATTAAAGAAGGAATCAAGCGCGGCGGTCAAACAACAGCACGAGGAACTTACTGCGGCAATAAGCGAGCTGAAAGGAAAATCAGGCGCAATAGTTAAACAGCAGGAAAATGAACTTTCCGCCATAATCAGCGGGTTAAAAAATGAATCAAGTACGGCTATCAAACAACAGCAGGATGAACTCACTGCCGCGCTCAGTGAGGTTAAAGAAAAATCGAGTACGGCGGTCAGTCTCCAACACAATGAACTTGACGCCGCAATCAGCGGGATAAAACTAGAATCAAGCACAGCGATCAAACAACAGCACGAGGAACTTACCGCGGTAATAAACGAGCTTAAAGGAAAATCAGGCGCAATTGTAAAACAGCAGGAAGATGAACTTTCCGCTATAATTAACGGGCTTAAAAATGAATCAAGTACGGCAGTTAAACAACAGCATGAAGAACTTGCCGCCGCGATTAGCGGACTCAAAAAAGAATCAAGCACGGCTATCAAACAACAGCAGGATGAACTCACTGCCGCGCTCAGTGAGGTTAAAGAAAAATCGAGTACAGCGGTCAGTCTCCAACACAATGAACTTGACGCCGCAATAAGCGGGCTTAAAAAGGAATCAAGTGCGGCTATCAAACAACAGCAGGATGAACTCACTGCCGCAATAAGCAATCTTAAAGAGAAATCAAGTACGGCGGTCAGCCTTCAACACAACGAAATTGATGCTGCAATCAGCGGGCTTAAAAAGGAATCAAGCGCGGCAATCAAGCAGCAGCATCAGGAGCTTACAACCGCGCTCAGTGAGATTAAAGAAAAATCAAACACGGCAGTTAAACAACAGCATGAGGAACTTACAGCCGCAATCAGAGACCTGAAAGAAAAATCAAGCGCGGCGGTTAATTTTCAGCATGATGAGATTAACGCAGCTATGGCAAAACAGAAGGAAGCGTGGAAACAGCTTTGCAGGGACAGCGAACTGGCCATTGTTACGGCGACTGAAAAACGGCTTGAGGATTACAGCAAGCTCCAGACGGAAGCGGTAAAACAGCTAAGCAGCCTTGCTGATGACGCGGCGCGGCTGGAAAGCGAACTGCGCCTCTCCATGCAGGAATCGGTATCCAGAGTCAAAAATGATTTTGCGGTTTACGAAAAAGAATCCTCCGCGGCAATGGAGGCGACTGTCGCCGGGTTCAACGCAAAAGCGCAGTCCCTGCACAAAGAACTTGAAGAAATGAACAATGACCTCAACGAAATCAAACAGCAGGCTTTCGACAATGTTTCCGAAAAACTCACATCCTTTGAAGACGGTTTTTCCGCCGAACTTTCCAAACGAAGCGCGGAAATCGGGTATCAAATCGCGGACTGGCAGGCAAATCTGGAAAAACGGCTTGCGGAAGGCTCAAGCGCGTATGCGGACGAATGGAAACAGGCGGAAGAGCGCATTGCCGCCGATCAGCGTAAAAATATCGCCGCTATGGGCGAAAGGCTCTCGGCAGACCTCGCCAGGCTTAAACAGGAAGCCTCCGCGTTTGAAGACGGTATCAGGGCGGAAATGAGCAATGCTGATGAAACCCGCGCCGCCTTTACAGAGCAGGTCAGGCAGGATTTGGCGGAAATCCGCGGCGCGGCGGAGAACGAAGTTAAAAACCAAATCGGTCAGTATCATCTCACCTTGCAGGAAAACCTGCGGCAAAGACAGCGGGAACTGGAGAAAAAACTCGAAGAATTCGCCACCCGCCTGGATACCGTATTCACCTCTCTGGACAACGCCTCGCTTAATTCCCGGCAGATTTTCGATGAATGGCAGGGACAGTACAATACAAGAATGCGCGAAATGGATGTTTCTCTGGAAGAACTGCGCCGGCACAGCAGAGAAAGCGCCGCGGAGAACGACGAGCGCATCGCTCAATTCCGCACGAGCCTTGAGGACATCCGCAAGGAACTCGGCGTTCAGAAAAAAATCTTTGATCATACAAACGAACTTAAAAATGATCTGGAACGCCGCATGGAAGAAATCAACGGCAGTCTTGATCATCTGAATCAGCGCAAAAACGAAATCACTCAGCTTGAAAGCCAGTTTGCCCGCATCAAACGGCTGGAAGATGATGTAAACAAAAAGATGACTCACTTCCTTGCGGAAAAACAACGCATTGAGCTGATGGAGAATGATTTCACCCGCCTGATTAAAATCTCCCATGCGGTAGAAGAAAAAATCAACCATGTTACCAATTCGGATGAGATCCTCCAGAACGTACAGGTGCATATACGCAAACTGGAAGGGGCTATCAAGGAAACAGAAGAAAAGTATCAGCGCATTGAACGTAAAAAAGAAGTGCTTGATGAAACCAACGAAGGCATTGACCGCAACTTTAAGGCGCTACAGGAAACCGAATCCGCAATTAAAAAGGTGGACGGAATAATATCCGTCATTTCACGGCAGTTTGACAGCATACGCACTTCAATAGAGACCCTCGCATCCGAAAATGAGAAAGCAAGGGATGCCGCGGAAAAAATCGCCGTTCTTGACGAATCACTCGCGCACATTGAAAAACGAATCGCTGAAATGGACGCAGCCCGAAGCTGGGTGGCTCGTACCGAGACGGAACTTCAGGCTTTGGACAAGGACGCCCGTTCCCTGCTTAATTTAACCAAATCGATCCTTGAGCGGGAAAGCGGGAAAGCTGAAGGCGCCGGAAAAGGTTCGCCGCCCATGCAGGATCGCGACAATGTAAAAAGGCTGAAACGCCAGGGCTGGACAGACGCGGAAATAGCAAAAACCCTGAAACTATCCAAAGGTGAAGTTGAATTAATACTGGAACTTGAATCCAGGAATTAATCCGAATAATCTTCCCATTCCGGAATTGGATCGGGAAAAACAAAACTGCCCGGAATCAGCCCCAACAGATAGTCCTGATCAAGTATATCAGCAAGACCGGCAGCCTGCGCACGAGTTAAAAAAATTATCTGCTTAATATTGTTTTTTATCTCAGTTTTGGTTACTTCATTTATATTTCTGGCTTCATGGTGGGTTATCGTTAAATAGGGTGAATTTTTTCTGAATAAGTACCCAACATCAATTCTTGGATGACTCCTGCCTTTTGACGAAAAATTGAATGATTCCCATACCAGATAACCTGTAACAGTCGCATAACTAGCGGCGGATCGTCTGTTTTTCCTTGCCAGTGTCCGCTGTTCGTAGTCCACATTGTACCGCTCCAGAGCGTCTATAAAATCGGCACGGCTTTTTCTGGTCCAAAACTGATAAAAAGTAATAAAGTCATTGCGGAATTGCAAACAGACAGCATCCTCCACCGGATAATAAGAAACAACGACATCGCCTTTATTCAACCCTGAAATTGACAAGATTCTTTCAAATTGAGCGTCAATTGTACCCGCCGCATAGTTTTGAGAGCGGACATTGACGGTAAAATCAAGATTCGACCGTTTGTATGTAGTACATGAGCCGAGTATCAAAATAATTGTAATGATTGCAAAATGTTTCATACGGGAAGTATGAAGTAAAGACAAGGAATAGTCAATAAAGTGAAGATCTGACTAAAGCGCCACTCATTTGCGTGCCATATAATAGGTATGAAAACAAACAACAACCCTGAGCCTTTTTTCAGACTCAACCCGCTGGACGATTATCTTTTCTACAAAGTCATGGGAGAAAAAGGGGATGAAGTCCAGCTTCTCGGTTTCCTGAACGCCGTATTGAGGCGCTCAGGAAAAGACCCAATCGAATCTGTTGAAATACAGGAAAATAAATCCTTCATTGCGGAGATTCTCGGCGGTAAATCCTGTACCCTTGATGTGCAAGCAGCACTGCAGGATGGAACAAAAGTAAACATTGAAGTCCAACTCAGCAATGAGGGAAACATGGCTCGGCGCAGTTTATATTACTGGAGCCGTGTGTATTCCGGAAGCATTAACAAGGGCGAGAATTACCGTGAACTTCCCGACGTGATAGCTATTAATATTGTTAACTTTAATCTTTTACCCACAGGTAGTTTTCACTCTTGTTTTCACATACGGGAAGATTCAGATCCCTCTGTTATTCTGACAAATGCGCTGGAAATACACATTGTGGATATGGTAAAATGGAGGAAGCAGAGGGATAAGGATATTGAGAACAACCCCCTGCACCGATGGCTGACGTGGTTTGACAGAAACAGTTCTCCTGAGCTTATAAAAAAGGTGGTAACGATGGACCTTGCGATAATGGCAGCAAGCGAGAGGCAGGCTTATTTAGCCCGGAGTCAGGAGTTGGCTGACGAAATCAGGCGTGAGAAAGCCTATAGGGACGATCTGCACAGAATGTATAACGCCCGCCGGGAAGAAAAACTTGAAACCGCCCGGAATGCCCTTGTTGAAGGTATTCCCATTGAGCTGATACAAAAAATTACCGGGCTTGATCCGGAAACAATCAAGAATCTGCAAGAGCCGGCGCTTTAACAAGCGTCGCTTAATCACAAAAAAACCGCCAAGCCATCGCGCGCCCAGGCGGTTCAAAAGCGTAATGTTAAACGAAGCGGGTTGCTTCAGTCTTCAATAATTTATTTATTAAAATATCTTTTAGATTTCTTCTGGAATCTATTACTGCCAGTACATTCACAATGTTCTTGACAATTTTATAGTATATTTTCCATGGCGCTTCTGTTATTTGCCTGAAATCTTTAATATTTCTTCCACATACGAGAAGATTCTGAACCTTCTGTAATTCTGACAAATGCGCTGGAAATTAATGTCATAGACATGGTAGAATGGAGAAAGCAGGGAGAAAAGGATATGGCAGCGAACCTTTGGTTCGACGACCCCCTGCACCGGTGGCTGGTGTGGTTTGACATGAGCAGTCCCCCGGAGCTTATAGAGAAGGTGGTGGCCATGGACCTTGCGATAATGGCAGCGAGTGAAAGGCAGGCTTTTTTAACCCGGAGTCAGGAGGCATTTGACAGAGCTTGGCTTGCGAAGATGGAAATGGACCGGAACCAAAGGATGTATAACGCCCACCAGAAAGGTCTGGCCGAAGGGTTGATTGAAGCAAAATTTGAAATCGCCCGGAATGCCCTTGTTGAAGGTATTCCCATTGAGCTGATACAAAAAATTACCGGGCTTGATCCGGAAACAATCAAGAATCTGCAAGAGCCGGCGCTTTAACAAGCGACGCTTAATCTCAAATTCATTACAACTGGTAAATATACGCACTTTTGCAGGGTTCTGCCCGTCAAGCCAAAAAAAACCGCCCAGCCATCGCGCCCGTAGGGGCGCGTGCAGGGCGGCTTAACCGGTTACCCGGCTTTTGAAGGCTTGAGCTTAGCTCTTCTTTGTTACCTTAAACTTGGTGAAATTGAGGACAACTTTGCTGTCACCTCTGATTGCCAGGTTTTCAATTTTGAAAACAATTTTATTCGCATTTTCGAAGGTTTGATTGCCCCACCATGGATCTCCATCACCTCCATCCTCCAATGCATCTTCTGCTGTATCAGTCAAAGTAATATCAAATGAACCTGCGTTCACCTTTTGTATGTCTTTCTTCGAGTCCTTCACGATGTTGACAGGAGTACTGAGTTCATTATACCAGTCTGCTTCTGGAGTGCCGTCAACAAAGACAACAAGCACTTCTTCGACATCACCTTTTGAATCTTCATCGGGAAAATCCGCCATGTGGAGTTCCGCCGTGAACTCATATTCAAACGTATACACCTGACCGGATGTAAATTTATTATTGTTCCCAAAATTCGCGGTAGAAGGCGATATTATTCCCTCTATCTCTCCCTGATAGCCCAGCCACTTCACAAAGACTGCGCTTCCGGTAGACCAATCCATTTCTGCATTAGGTTCCAGCTCAAGTATTTTGGCGTATTCCGTACCACCGCCATCACCGTCACCATCACCATCACCATCATCGCCATCTTCCGGATCATCTACATAGCAGCCAAAGAATACCAATGAAAGCGCCAATAAAAGCGCTACAATCCATGAATACTTTTTCATCGTATACCTCCCTTGGATATACTAAAAACGCCCCTTAACCAAATCCGGACAACGTCCGGTTAAGCAATAGCTTTCAGGGCCTTCCTGACCGCTTCAAACGGCCAGGTTATCCGGTTTATTCTTCTTCTTCCGGGTAATAAAGCTCAAAATTTTTGGTCATATAACCAAAACCGCTTTTAAGATCTGTTGAATTTGCAGGTTTTTCCAGACCGGGGCCTACGAGCAGCAGTGATCTTATTCCCCAGTCGGTTACAGGCCAGGATTGAATAAAGAATTTTGCTCCGTTGTTCTTCGGATCAGCTTTTACTAAGTTGTCATAGTTTTTGAGTTTGCCCAGCTCAAGCACAATGAATACTTCTTCAGAATCGTCATGTGCGAAAGCCTCCCAGCCGTCCTTCATAATGCCGTTCTCATCCCAACTGGTTTTAACCTGTAAAATAACATTGGCTCCGGGGAACCCGTCTTTGTTCTTGCTGCCCTGTGAAATAATGACGGCATACTTGGCTTTGCCAAAATTATCAAGATCATCCTGGCTGAGAGTCCACACCAACATTGCCTGGGGGCTTGCTACAACCAATTCAGCATCCGAAACATACATTTCGGCAATTATTTCCCCTTCGCCTTCTTCCGCTTCGCCGTCGTCTTCCAGATATTCGCAGGCAAAGAATGAAAGTGAAAGCGCCAATAAAAGCGCTACAATCCATGAATACTTTTTCATCGTATACCTCCTGGATATACTTTAAACGCCCCATAACCACACCGGACAACGTCCGGCTCTGCATGGTCTTTGGGCTTGCCCATCCGCCGGACGGGGTTAGCTCTTGGGTTTTAACGCCGGCTTACCTTTCTCCGGCCTGGTATCCACCAGCCTCATATCAAAGATGTACACACGCTTTACGTCGAGATCATCCCCTACCTGCGTCAGACCGCCTATCTCAAAATCAATACTTTTGAGTTTTTTCACATCGGAAAACTTTCTGTTGGCTTTGTATGTGGCGGGAGGACCCGGATTATCAATATCATCGGTTAACGCAAAAACCATGACCTGTTCCACCAATTCTCCACTTTCTACGATCTTGTAATCATACTGATCGAGTTTTGGGATGGCAGGGGGGCCTACAACGGCAGCTTCTTCTTCATTTGAAAGCCAGAACTCAAAATCCGCAAATACTGCTGAATGATCCATATAATCAGCAGCGTCATAGCCCCACTTTACTACCAAAAATTTGGCTTCACTGATGTCTACCTGTTTCCACAGAGAAATTTCTCCCCCAAATTTGCCGCTTGACCTTTCATTAAGCCGGATTGCACTTCTTGAAGGAAGAAGTTTGCCCTCTTCGAGATCAGCCTTATTTTTCTGAATACCTCCACCCAGACTGCTCTCACCCTCTGTTACCGTGAAAAATTCGCCGTCCGCAAAAAGGACCAATACACTGGTATCGTCTTCATCACCATCACCGTCATCATCGTCTTCTTCCGTACCAAAGTCGCAGGCAAAGAAGGCCAATGAAAGCGCTATCAAAAGCGCAATAATCCATGAATACTTTTTCATCGTATACCTCCTGGATAT
>JAIRRJ010000051.1 GCA_031256035.1 Treponema sp.
AAGTGTCATCGGCCTGCGCCGCCCTGATTGGAACTGATTCCCCCTTCGGAGGAATCTTGCAGAAAAGATAAAAGGCGCCTTCTGGAGATGCGTATTCTATTCCCGCATCGTCAAGAACTGTCATAAATGCGTCCCGCCTCTTCCTGTAGATTGAGACATCGACCTTCTCCGCTGTGAGGCAGGCGACTATTCTCTGCATGAGGGCGGGGGCGTTTACAAAACCCAGCGTTCTTGTGGAGTAGATAAGGCCGTTAATAACATCGTCCTTGTCTGAAATGGCGGGGCTGACCGCGATATACCCGATCCTTTCGCCGGGAAGGGAAAGGCTTTTTGAATAGGAGCTTACCACAATGGAATCGCCGTAGGCGGAGAGGACGGACGGAACTTCAACGTTATACGCTATTTCGCGGTAAGGTTCATCGGAAACAAGGTAAGGCGGGCGCCCAGTCTTTTCTCCGTGTTCCCGCAATACGGAAGCAAGAGACGATAACGCCTGCGCGGGGTAAACTTTGCCTGTCGGGTTGTTAGGTGAATTTATCAATACTGCTGCGGTTTTTTCCGAAAGCGATTTGGCAATAGCCGCAACATCAGGATTAAAATCAGGAAGAGAATCTACCTCGATGAGTTTCGCTCCGTTGTTGGCGGCGTATGCGCGGTATTCCATGAAATAAGGGCGGGTAACGACAATTTCATCGCCGGGATTACAGATTGTCCTGAAAACCACGTTAAGCCCTCCCGCCGCTCCTGCTGCCATTACGATATGAGAGCCGTCAACATTGACATTTTGTTCCTGTGATACTTTTTTTGCCAGCGCTTCTCTTGTATGTGGGAAGCCGGCGTTGGGCATATAGCCGTGGATGCCTTTTTCTTTTTCTTGCGCAAGTTTCAAAAGAGTATCGTAGAAAGCGGGAGGCGGATCCACATCGGGATTTCCGATTGAAAAATCAAAAACCTTGTCCTCTCCGTGCTTTTTTTTAAGCTCCCTGCCTTCTTCAAACATTTTGCGAATCATGGAAGATGATGAAAGCGAGTTTTTTATACCGGCTGCTATGGGCATGATTTCTCCTTACACCAATGTCCGCGCTATGCGGACAATGTCGGCAAAAACCCCGCCGGCGGTAACCTGCGCGCCTGCACCCGGTCCCTTTATCACTATAGGGAGTTTTGAATAACGGTCGGTTGTGATAACAACAATGTTGTCGCTGTCAACAAGGGTGCGGAAAGGGCTTGCTTCGCTCTCGCCGCGCAGGGAGAGTTGAGCCTTTCCTTCTTCAATGACTGCGGTATAGCGCAGAGCTTCGCTCTTTAAGGCGGCTGCGGCGCGGCGTTTTTCAAAATCGCTGTCTGACTTTTCAAGCTCGCGGAAAAAAGCGTCTATATCTTTTGCCTTGAAACAGGCTGCGGGTAGTATCGGCTCAATCTTAACATTTGCAAATTCAAGAGAAAGGCCGCATTCTCTTGCAAGGATCAGAGCTTTGCGGGCGGCGTCCATAGCGTTAAGATCGTCTCTGGGGTCAGGCTCCGTGTAGCCTTTCGCCTTGGCTTCCCGCACCAGTGCGGAAAATGATTTTGAACCATCAAAGTTGTTGAATATGTAACTTAATGTCCCGGACAGCACAGCTTCTATCTTGCGCACCTTGTCACCCGACAGGAAAAGATCACGCAAAGTTGAGATGACAGGCAGACCTGCGCAGACTGTGGTTTCATAAAGATACGGAATGCCGCGCTCTCTGGAAAATGAAGTGAGCTTGCGGTAATATTCCAGAGAACCGGAATTTGCTTTTTTATTCGGCGTAACAACCGGGATTGACTGCTGAAGGATTTTGTCGTACATGGCGGAGATTTCTTCATTTGCGGTGCAGTCGCAAAAGCAGGAATTGGGCAAATTGAAAGAAACGATCTTTTCAATGTAAGCTGCAAGATTGAAAGGTTCGGCGCCGGCCTTCCTGCTGTTTTCATTCAATAAAGTTTTAACCTTTCCCGGATCCAGCCCTTCTGAAGAAAAAACCATTTTATCAATATTGGCGACGCCGATTAGATTGATTTTGATTTTGTCTTTATCGGCAAGCATCTCGCGGTGACGGGCTATTTGTTCCAGTAGAGTTCCGCCGATGAGGCCGGTTCCGACAAGGAAAAGATTGACAGAACGCTGTCCGGCAAGGAAGAACGCATCGTGGATTGCGTTGAGCGCCTTGCCTTCATCCTGCCTTGAAATAACTGCCGAGATATTGGTTTCCGAAGAGCCTTGGGCAATGGCAACTACATTTACTCCGTTGCGGCCAAGCGCGTAAAAAACTTTTCCTGAAATGCCAAAAGTTTTTTTCATGCCTCCGCCGACCACGGCAATTATCGAAAGCTCCTTTTCAATAAAAGGTTTTTCAATGGAGCCTGTACGAATCTCATTGGCGAATTCTTCTTTCAACGCAGCATCCGCGGCGTGGACGTCTTCGGGAAGCACCGCAAAACAAATGGAGTACTCGCTGGAACTCTGTGTAATCAGCATAACGCTGATGCCCTTGCGGGCAAGAGCACCGAATACCCTTGCCGAAAAACCGGCGACTCCGACCATGCCTGAGCCTTGAAGCCTCACAAGGGCGGCGCTGCTAATCGAAGTAATCCCCCTGATCGGGTATTTTCCGAATCCGGCGTTTTTGACAATTTTTGTTCCCGCCGATGCCGGATTGAAAGTATTGCGGATTGATATCGGGATACCTTTTTCAAGAGCGGGTTTTATGGACGGCGGGAACAATACCTTCGCGCCAAAGTGGGAGATTTCCATAGCTTCAGCGTATGAAATCTCATCAATCGTAAAGGCGTTTTTTACGAGAGCCGGATTCGCCGTAAGTATGCCGTCTACATCCGTCCATATTTCCAGCATGTCGGCGCCAAGAGCGGACGCAAAAACTGCCGCGGTTAAATCCGAACCGCCGCGACCAATCGTGGTTGTATGCCCTTGCGCATCGGAAGCGATAAAGCCGGTTGCAACCTGCAGGGGCTTTTTTGAACCGCCGAAAAAGCCGCGGATAAGGGCTTCTGTCTCTTTTGAAAGAATATTCGCCCTGCCGAAGCATGAGTCTGTTTTTATCACTGACCGGGCATCAAGATATGCAGATTTTATGCCGCTGGCGTTAAGGATATGATCCAGCAGGGCTGCGGACAGCCTTTCGCCAAAGCTCATTACCAGGTCAAGACTGCGATCCGAAAGCTCCCTGATCAGGAAGATTCCGTCCAAAATACGGGATAATTCTGTCAAAGTGACATCTGTACCGGAAACCGCATTTTTCCGTTTATCCCCCTTCAAAAACCGCCCTGCGCAGCCTCTATGGAGTTCTTTTAGGGCTTTTAGCCCTTCTGCATAAGAATCACCCATAGAAGCCGTGCGTGCCAGCTCAATAAGGGTGTCAGTCACACCGGAAAATGCAGAAACTACCACTACCGGGACATTTTCGGCATGTTTTTTGTCTTTGAGAATCTCAATAATACGGTTAATTCCGGCAGGACTTCCCACCGATGTTCCGCCGAATTTAAGCGCCAGCATATTTTTCCCTCATAATTACTGAATACTACTTTATTTTTTTCTTAATTTATAGTACCGTATAAAAAAACTTGGAGTATTGTGTTGTTGATGAGTATTCTTGTCATTTTTGCTGTTTCATTGGCTCTTTCGACAGGAGCTGTTGCCCTTGTTATAAGATTTTCCCATAAAAAAGCATGGTATGATTACATAGATGAGCGAAAAAACCATTCGGGAGATATTCCCCGTCTCGGCGGCATAGGTTTTGCCTTTGCGTTTATAGTAGTACTTTCATGTCTTGGAATTGTTTTCGGAGGCATCGAAGAAAACCTTCGTTTTTTGCCTTGTTTTCTGGCGATGATAATAACACTGATCTCCGGCGCAATAGATGATTTCAGGCCAATGGCGCCCCGTTATAAACTGCTCCTGCAATTTACAGCCGCGCTTTGCGTTATCATACCGGGTTTTACTTTTGGCCGCATTTTATATACCGGACCGGGTTTCTTGTCCGATCTTGGATGGCTTACTTATCCTGTTACCTTTTTATGGGTAGTAGGCCTTACAAATGCTATAAACCTGATTGACGGAGTTGACGGTCTTGCCGGCGGCCTGTCCGCCATTATTGTCTTTTTCTTCGCTCTGATCTTTTTTTCTTTTACCAATGAAGCGTCAAGATCGCTTCTTTTTTGCGCATGCCTTTTTGGCGCGCTTGCCGGATTCCTTGTTTTTAATGCCCCTGTACCCAAGGCTAAAATTTTTATGGGTGACTGCGGCGCCCAGTTTCTGGGTTTCGTACTTGCCTTGCTGCCGTTGATGAAAGATCATCATCAAAACGGACCTTCTTCCCTGCCTGTTTTATATGCCGCGGCTCTTCTTGTTATTCCCATTTTTGATACTACAGCCGCCGTTTGGCGCCGGCTTAGAGACGGTAAAAAAATCTATGATCCCGATAAATCCCATTTGCATCATAAACTAATTTACTTGGGTCTTGGCGCCAGAGGCGTTAACGCCGTACTTTACAGCCTGCAAATTCTTATCGGGATATTGACGTTCATTGCGGTTCGGCTGGATGGACTGCCCTCTCTGTGCGTTCTGGGAAGCACATATTTAACAGCCTTGGTCTTTTTTGCCGTAATTCATTTTATGAACCGAGCGGTTACGGCGCGAAAAAAATCAGAGGCCGCTGGGAAGATTCCAGCCTAGAACATGGTGAGCAAAGATTCAAATGGCATACGGCATTATTTTGACTGGGCCGCCACGGCGCCTCATGCAGGAATAGCTTCTGACGCGCCGTTCGGAAATCCGTCTTCACAGCACAAGGAAGGCAGGGAAGCGAAACTTGTCCTTGAAGATGCGCGAAAACGCTGCGCCGCTGTATTAAATGTACCACCCAATACGCTGTATTTTACTTCAGGCGGGACAGAGTCCAACAGTATAGCCGTTTTATTTAATCTTTTACGCAAGGGGCAGGGGAGGGTAATCTCTTCGCTGGCTGAACATTCGTCAATCAGGGAAGGAATGGAAACCCTTGTTAAAATGGGAAAGCCAACCGGCAACATCTCCATTGATTCGTCAGGCAGGGCGAATGCTGACTTTTTCGAGAATGCATTGAAAAAATACGGCGATGTTCGCTTTGCGGCGGTCATGGCGGTGAATAATGAAACAGGCGCAGTAACGGACATCGCCTCCCTGCGGGAAATAAAAAAGCGAAGCGAACCCGGAATTCATTTTCACTGCGACATGGTGCAGGCTGTAGGGAAAATCCCCTTTGACATTCCGTTATGGGAAATTGATTCCGCTTCAATAAGCGCGCATAAAATCGGCGGGCCGCGCGGCATCGGGCTTTTGTATCTGCGCCGCCCTGTGGAAGTTTTTTACACGGGAGGCGGTCAGGAAAACAGGATCAGAGGCGGCAGTGAAAATACCCAAGGTGCTGTTGAATTGGCATCCTGTCTGGAACAGTCTGCGGGAGATAAAACGCGCGAAGAATATGCTCGCGCAAAAACACGGTGGAATAAACTTATAACAAGCCTTGCTGCCATAGATCGCTGTACAATCATTCCGCAGGAACGCCTCGGTGATAAAGAAGAAGACGGATTTTCACCGTATATTTTACAGGTTGCTTTCAGGGACATCCCCGGCGAAGTAATGGCACGCGCCCTTGACGATCTTGGTTTCGCGGTTTCAACAGGTTCCGCCTGTTCATCATCTTCTCCCGAACGCCCCGTCCTCGCGGCGATGGGTATAAGTGAAAAATTAAGGATCGAAGGCATCCGCATCTCTCAGGGCTGGACAACAACTGACGCGGAGATAGACCTGCTTCTTGACGCAATAAACGAGGTATTAAAGTTCCTGTGAGTATTTGGCTTTTGAAACCTGCGGAATTAACCTTGAAAGGCGAAAACCGAAAAAGTTTTGAGAAGACGCTTAAACAGAACCTTGCGCGCATGTTGTCCGGCGCGGGCGTCAATGCAAAAATTATACCTACAGACGGAAGGCTGTATGTTCATGGCGCTGATAATGAAGCGGAAGCAGTAGAAAATGTTCTTTCACATTTAATCGGCATCTCAGGCTGGGCAAAAACAACAGTGTGCGACAAGACTGTTGAAGCGGTAATCCGCGCCTGTGTGGAGGAAGGAAAGAAGATATTCGCAGCCGGGGCCAGAACATTTAAGATTGACGCAAGGCGCACCGACAAAAGTTTTCCCGCAGGTTCTTATGAATTGTGCTGCATGGGAGGCGATGCAGTTACCGCCGGTATAGACGGCCTTAAAGTGAAGATTCACAATCCAGACGATGTTATACGCATTGAAATACGGGAAAAGGCTTATATTTACTCAGGCGCAAAAAAGGGGCTGGGAGGGTTGCCGGTCGGAAGCGCTGGAAGAGGGCTTCTGCTTTTATCCGGCGGAATTGATTCTCCTGTCGCGGGTTTCTTAATGGCTTCCCGCGGAATGGGAATTGACGCGGTGCATTTTCACGCCTATCCCTACACTTCGCAGGAAGCGAAACAAAAAGTAATCCGTCTGGCTGAAATTACAGGCTCTTATTGCATGGGTATTCGTCTTTATGTTATTAACTTTACGCCCGTTCAAATGAGGATAAAGGAAAAAGCTCCGCCGCCCTGGACTACGGTCATTTTGCGCATGGCAATGATGGAGGCGGCTGAAAAAGCAGCGGCAAAAATAAAAAGCAAATGCCTTATAACCGGGGAAAGCCTTTCTCAGGTGGCAAGCCAGACAATAGAGAACCTTACCTGCACACAAAGCCGGATAAAGCTGCCGGTACTGCGCCCACTGATTGGGCTTAGCAAGGAAAAAATTATAAGGGAAGCCGAAAGAATAGGAACCTACAAGATTTCCATTGAGCCTTACGAAGATTGCTGCACGCTTTTCACCCCTGTCCATCCTGTGCTTCACGGCGATCCGAAGGAAGCGAATCTTATCTACGAATCTCTTGAGCTGGACGCGCTAATAGACGAAGCTCTTGCCAAATACGAAATGGTAAAGTGCAGGTAGCTTTATTCCAGCGGAGCAAAATATCCCGTGCTGTCGCGTCCTGATCTTTCCATCAGGTACACTTCAGCTTCGAGTGGAAGCCACGCTCTTCCGAAATCGGTAGGGAGGCGGGAACGGAAGGTAAAACTGTACAATCCGCAGGGAGTATTTGCGATGCTTTTTATCATTTCTCCGATACCCTGCGGGCGGTACAGAGCCTGTGCCTTGCCTCCCGTTTCTCTGCACAGGTACTCAATGCCGGATGAAACCTGCCCGCTGCCCACAATTACTGCGTTAAATGTTATGCCGTTATTTGCAAGATAACTTGCCATTTCAGAAAGGCTGTACTGATCAAAGGCAAGGTCTCCCATGTTTCCAGAACCAATGTACACAACCGACCGTTTAGGAGCTGCGTTTAACAGGTCTGTGGCGGCAAGACGCAGGGCAGTGTCAAAACGCCAGCGGGCAGTAAAAGAAGATGCGTTTCCCTTCACTGTAGTCTCAAGGGAATTTTCATGCCGTTCCCGCCGCGGCTGTGCGCCCGCGGTAATTAGAGAAACGATTTTAGAGTTTTGCATTTCACCCAACGCGCGGTTTATGTCGCGGGCTGCCGCCCCCAGATCATCCCTTAAATTGAAAGTTTTCTCGGAGTGTTCAACAATAATGGAAACATCGGCTCCGTTATAACGGTATCCGGGAGTGAGGAAATTTTGTTCGCTTACCGCCATGCCGCCTTCGGTGATAAGGAAATTGTTGCTGTCCAACCCCATTATTGGACGGCGCAGCCTGTCTTCAACAGTCAATTCAACGGTAACAATGGGAAAGCGCTCTGTGTGAATGCTGCGTATCTGCACAAACATCCCGGAGGCATGATCGTCAGAACGGGTCAACAGCGACACTTCGCCGGCGGCAAAATTTGCAGCCACCACATTGCCGTTCCTGTCCATATCGACACCCGTTATGCGCGCTTTTTCACCGCCGGCAAGACCCAGTTCCCTTACGATGGCGGATGATGTGTCAATGAGCAGAATCCTGTTGGCGTCCGCGGCAAGGAGAGTCCCGTCTGAAAGGGATTTCAGGCTTTCGGGCGCTTTAAGCCCGTCAACGGCAAGGCGGCCAAGATAGTTGCCGTTAGGATTAAACATATAAATCGCCTTTGCCGCCGAATCCGCGACATAGATTCTGCCGTTATAGGCGGCAATGCCGGTGGGGGAAAGGAAACCGGTGAAAACGGACGTCTTAAGCCCGAATGAAAGGATAAACACGCCGTCCGGATCAAATTTGGAAATACGGCGGGTACCGTATTCCACGACATAGAGATAACCGTCTTCATCAACCGCGAGGTTCTGGGGACCGACAAACAGTCCGTCTCTAAGCCCCTTTGACCCGATATAAGCCAGCCAGTTCCCGCGGCTGTCAAGAATACTCACCCTGCCGCCGCGAAACTCTGAAAGGTACATCCTTCCGTCAATGCCGCGCGCTAAATCATAAGGCCGGTCAAAACCATTAATGGGGCCGCGCTTGCGATCCCTTATCACTCCGTTTACATCGATCCTGACAATTTCATTGCTGCCGTATGCAACCACCCATACCGAACCGTCATTCTCGCTTAAAACAGAAGTCGGCTGGCGATAGAGGGTAATTTCTTCGTATTTCCCCGGATAGCGGCCGGCTCCCATATAGCGCGTTTCGTCATTGGCGACAGGCAAAAGGAAGCGGCGGTTTGAAACTGTTTCAATGCGCGACCATGTTAAAATTCCCGCTCCGGTATTTCTGCCGTATGCGTCTAACGCGGCGCGCCATTGGCTCAGGGCGGTGTCTTCAAAACCGGAACGGTAATACGCTTTTCCCAGCCAGTCAAGGATGAGCGCCTCTCCGGGTCTGAAGGCAAGCGCCCTTTCAAAAGAAAGTATCGCCTCGTTATACGCAAAACGGTTATAGGCATGAACTCCCAGCCTGAATTCTTCGGCAGAATTTATCGCGTCTGTTACGTTTTGCGCTCCCAGAAAAAAGACAGAAACAAGGAAAAGAAAAATTAACATCACTTTTCTTATCACTTCGCCTCTCCCGTAACAGTTTCAAAATGTTTTTGGATTTCCGGCTCTCCGGGGGCAATGTCAAGCGCCCTTCGCAGCCATGTCCTGGCCTCGATTAATTCGCCGCTGCGATAGTATGCCCAGCCGAGAGAATCAAGGTATGCTGCGCTTTGAGGCTTGGAGTCAACAGCTTTTTTGCAGAGTCTTAACCCCCTCATTACGTCAAGTCTTGTGTCGGCAAGAATAAACCCCATGCTGTTCATGGCGGTTAAATTATTCGAATCAATTTCGAGGGCTTTTTCATAAAGCTCTATGGCGTTCTTATTCTGCTTTTGAGTCCATGCGGCATAGGCAAGCGTATTGTAAAGCATGGGCGATTCAAACCCGCTGCTTTGCAGTTTTTTTAATTCAAATTCAGCCATCTTGATGCGCCTTGTAACAACATAGACATAGGCAAGCATCATACGGCACTGGAAAATACGGTAAATGTTGTTGCCTGTTGTAACAACCTGTTCCAGAAAGTTAAGCGCTTCATCGTACTGCTTAAGTTTCGTATAACAAAGACCAAGGTAATAAGTCAGCTCCATCCGCTCATCCTCGGTTAAATCTTTTGTTTCTTTTGACAAAAAAACCTTTAAGGCTTTGTCAAAATGTTTTCCCCTGTAAAGACGGATTCCATCCAGAAATTTATCACTTACGCGGCTGGGGTCTTCGCTGTCAATTTTCGGCGTTTTCTCACCGCCTTGATCCGCCATCCGGCCTCCTCCCTATCCCAAAAAAACACCAGGCTGGCACATAATTACACTGAGCGCCGCGTTATTTTTTAAGACTTCATCCCAGTCTGAACCGGCTTCAGGTATATTTTCAACCTTCCCGGGATCGGCAAAACAGTACAGACTGCCGTCCGGGGCAAAATAATTCTCTATCCGATCATTATAATACCGTTTTGCCGGAAAAGCGGGAACAAGGGCGGAAATAAACCCGGTATTGGGGAAATTGATATTAACAAAAGCGCCCGGTTTCCAAAATCCTTTCATTTCTTCAAGCCTTTCTGTAATAAAAGATATGACCGGCGGCCATTGCCATTCTTTATCGTTTTCAACCAGAGAAAAAGCCACAGAAGAAATACCGATCAGGCTTCCCTGCCTGGCGGCAGCCGCCGTTCCCGAATAGACAATGTCGGTCCCCAAATTTGCGCCCGCGTTAATTCCCGATAAAATCAAATCCGGCCCGTTATCAAGGTTAATTCCGGTAACACCGGCAACGCACAACTGCGGAATTCCTCCCAAAAGAGCAGTTATTACGCAATCTACCGGAGTCCCGCTGCAAGACCATGTGTCTTTTTCAATTTCGGTTAATTTGCATGGTTCATTTAAGAAAGAAATTGAATGTGAACTGCCGGAGCGGTTTTTATCGGGGGCAACCACGAATATGCTATGCCCGGCTTTTCTAAGGGCGGCAGCCAAGAGAAATAACCCCGGTGAAGTAATTCCATCATCATTAGTCAACAGTATCCGCATAGCCCCTCTCTATCCCGGTATGATTTTGGCTCCACTGGCAAGTTTTATTTCGTATATTACCGGACGGAAACCGAAAATACGCTCGTATTCTTCAAGCCGTTTTTTGTATTCATCCGCCAGTTCCTTGCGGATAATGGTATATGTGCAGCCGCCGAACCCCTGGCCGGTCATACGGCAGCCTGCGACGCCTTCCAGTTCCTGCGCTCTTTTGACAAGCCAGTCAATTTCCGGGCAGCTGATTTCATAGAGATCACGCAAACCCTCATGGGAATGAAAAATAATTTTTGACAGGGAAGCAAGGTCGCGGCGTTCCAGAGCGTCGCAGGCGTCATACACCCTGCGTATTTCTTCGACCATGTACATACTCCTGCGCCGTATCTGCTCCGGAAAATCACCTAACGCCTCAAGAAGATCCGCAGAGGCAAAGTCCTTAAAGCTGACCCCATCGTACTTCTGCGAAAGTAGTTCAAGGCCTTTCAACGTGTCGGTTTTTCGAGCGGAAAGTTCGGCTTCTGCACCCAGCCGCGGAACGCGGGAATCAATCAGCAGTATTCTGAAACGCGATAGAGGGGATTTGATTTTTTTCACTTCACCGGCGGATACATCAATAAAAAGAAATTGATCCTTTCGCGCTAAAAGGCATACCTGATAATCGGCAAGGGACGCCGTACTGCCGCAGAATGTTTCATGCGCCTCTTTTAGCTTTTGCGCCAAATCCATGTCATTGATTTGGGCGCGAAGAAGGCTGCGCAGCGCAACAGCGGCGGCTGTTTCCATGGCAGTTGATGAAGAAAGTTCCACATTTTGGGGAATGTCCCCGCAAACGGAAAAATTTAAGCCTTTCATGGAGCAACCCAGCTCCAGAAATACGGATATTGCTGTTTTAAGGTAATTAGCCCAGCGATCTTCGCGTCTGTATTTTAAGTTTGCAAGGGTACTTCGTTTCCGTTCGCCCAAATCAGCGGCATAAAAACGAAAGGAATTGTCCTTTCTTGGGCTGATTGACACCTTTATATAACGATCTATTGCCGCAGAAAGAAGCAAACTGGCATCAACTTCACTTTGATCCCCCAAAAAACGAACGCTGCCCGGCGCTTCGGCAGAAACAATATGAGTTGTCCGGTCAAGTTCCAGCTGATATTCACCTCGATGAATTTGACCGATACCCAGCATTAAAAACCTCACATTTTGTATAAAAAGTATCCGATCAGGAACTTTTTCATATATTATCAGCAGAATTTGAATTATTCAATGGAAGATATTTGGAATAAATGGAGGATTTTATTGACGAACGAAGCGAGTGAGGAAACGTCGTACCAGAGGTACGTGGGTTTAGTACCCTTCATTCCATGTACAACAGCGTTAAGCACACAAGGGAGAATGAGGAATTACTGTGGATGTTGTCGTACAGCGGGTTTATTAACCAAAATCAATGCAATCAACGTACAAACATACGGGAAAATAAAGACAAAATCGGCAGGTATTTTCCATAAACCCTGCGCGTATATCGAAAACGCTTCGGCGAGCGCGAATATAAAGGCGGCGGCAAGGATGCCATGTGGTTTTTTTCCTCCAAGGAAAATAATGACGAGCGCAATCCAGCCCCTGCCGGAGGACATTCCCGGCACAAACGCTCCAAGGTTAAGGCTTAAAAACGAACCGCCGATTCCGCAGCAAATGCCGCAGATCAACAGCGCGGCAATCTGATAATCTTGCGGATTTATTCCGAGGGAGGCAAGAGAGGCAGAGTTTTTTTCACATGCCCGCAGTCTGTAACCAAATGGAGTTTTGTAAATTACTGTCCACAATATCACAAGCAAAAAAAGCGCTGCGAATGGATAAATATCAGGAGAAGTAAACTGATGCTGCGATACAATCACGCCCTTAGACTTAAATATTTTACCGGAAAGAAGCACGGTAATACCTGTTGATAACAGGTTTACTGCTAGGCCTGCGATAAACACATTCGCGCGGAGTTTGAAGGCGGCAAATGCGTGGAGGCATGAAAGGGCGAGAGAAGAGGCAATGGCGGCTAACACTGCGGCAATAAAACTCCCGGTAAAATAAAACACCGCCATAGCGGAAAATGCGCCGATAAGAAGCAGCCCCTCAAGAGCAATGTTTAAGGTTCCCGCAAGCGCGGGGAAAAGACCCCCGGCTGCGGCGAACAACAGGGGAGTCATTATGGTGAGTGAACTGCGGAGGACGGGAAGAAAGTTTCTCATTTCCGCCTCCTTCGCGCAAAAACATTTCTTAATAGCAGGCTTGTGGCAAGAAAGAAAATGACAGCCTGCACGATTGAAACAACTTCAAAAGTCATTTCCGTGTTTTGCATAGCGATCCTTCCCCCAGCGCTGAGCCATGCAAAGAAGATGGCGGCAGGTATTATTGCGGGAGGGAAAAAACCGGCAATCAGCGCGACCGCAAGCCCGTTCCAGCCAAGCCCCGCGGAAAATTCTTTTATCACCGCATAATAAGTTCCCAATACCGCAAGGCTGCCGGCAAGTCCGTAAAAGCCGCCTGAAATAAACATTGCCAGCACTGTATTGCCCTTTACATTGATTCCTCCGTAACGCGCAAATATTTCGTTGTTACCCGCCATCCGCAGTTCATAGCCTTTTTTTGTTTTAGCAAGAAAATAGTGAACAATGATTACAGAAGCTATCGCGATAAAAGCTGCCGCGCTTAAATTGGACGGTTTCAAAATCAGCGGAAGCCTTAGAGCAGGCGTAATCTTTCTTGTGGATTGAAGTGATGTTTCTGGATCGAGGAAGGGACCTGTAGCAAGATAATTTACAACAGGGATTACCGCATTGGAAAGCAGGAATGTAGATATTAGCTCGTTTGTGTTCCACCTTGCCTTGCAAAATCCGCAGAATGCAGCTAACGCCCCGGCAGAAATAAAACCCGCAAGAACGGCAATGACACTTCCGGCAGCTCCCATGCGTGAAAGAGACAAGGCCGTTATTGCCGAGGTAAAAGCGCCGAAGTACACTTGTCCTTCTCCGCCAAGGTTAAGGCTTCCCGACTTGACTGCAATCGTTATTCCCAACGCTCCAAGGACGAGGGGTATTGCGGCATTCAGCATATTTCCGAAACCGTAAATATTCCTGAAAGGGCCAAGGAAGAAAAAATAAAGAGTTTTTCCGGGATTAACACTGAGCAGGAGGACAAGGGCGACCAATACCAACAGCGATATGGCGGGGATAATCAGTATGCCCGGTGAAAAAGTCCCTGAATGCGCTATACCTTCGAGCCTGTCAGGGAAATTCGCTTCGGGGGGCGCCTGTTTTTTCAATCCGACCTCCCAAGCTGCATACAATCTGTTATTGCTTTTTTAACTGCCAGATCACCGTTGACAAAAACTCCGGCAATTTTCCCTCTGTACATCACCATTATCCTGTCCGCACATTCTGTTATTTCATCAAGGTTAGTTGAAATTATAATAATCGCCGCGCCTTTTTCTTTCAGCCTTGTCATTTCTTCCATAACTAAACGGCTTGACGCGATGTCCAGCCCCCATGATGGTTCGCAAAGAACAATATAATCCTTAAACCAGTCGATTTCCCGCGCAAGAATCAGTTTTTGAAGATTACCGCCTGAAAGAAAAGCCGCCTTTGCTTCATCCCATCCTTTTATATTATAGCCGGAGGCAAGCACTTTTGAGAATTCATTTATTTTTTTATTGTTAAGAAAAATACCGTTCAGGAATTCACCACGGCGGTTAATTATCATATTTTCATGTACTGACGCTTCCCCGGCGCTGCCCACCCTCAGCCTGTCTGTGGGAACATAAGCCATTCCGCATCTGCGCAGGCGGCGGATGCTAAAACGAGTGATGTCCTTTTCCCTGTGCATAATTTTTCCTGATGAAGGATGAAGGAAGCCGCCAAGAACCGCCTCCAGCACCCCAAGCCCGTTGCCGCCGACCCCTGTAAACCCAAGTATTTCTCCGCTTCCCACTCTAAATGAGACATTGTCCAGCAAAGGTTGTTTTTGCCCCTTGCGCATGACGGTAATATTTTCAAAAGCAAGAACCGGCATTGCTGAATGTTTTGCCGGTATCCGCGCAGGAGCGAAGTGAGCCTGATGAATATTTTCATGGGGAATGTATTCCCCGGTTATCATGTGCGCGATTTCGTGTACGTCAATGTCAGCGGCATCCCTGATCCCTGCTACTTCGCCCCGGCGAAGAACCGCAAGCCGGTGGCAGACTTGTTTAATTTCATGCAGCTTGTGTGTTATAAGTATCAGGGAAATCCCCGAAGCTGCAAGAGCTTTCATAGTTTTGAATAACGACAATGTTTCCTGTTCGGTAAGTATCGAAGTAGGCTCGTCAAGTATTAAAATTTTTGTATTGCGGTACAGAACACGGCATATTTCAACCTGCTGCATTTCCCCAAGCGAGAAATCTTTTACCTTACGCGTACTTTCAATTGTAAAATTATTTTTTCTGATTATTTTTTCGCTGTCACTACGCGCTCTTTCAGCGTCAAAAAAGATTCCCCATTTGCGCGGCTCTGCGCCCATCACAATATTTTCCGCTGCTGTAAAATCGCCGAATAACGTGAAATGCTGATGCACCATGCCAATCCCCAGCTTTTTTGCGGCAAGAGGGGAGTCTATCGCCTCTTTCTTTCCGTTTATAAAAATCTCTCCGGTATCGGCAGTTTCAAGGCCGCAGAGAATCTTCATTAAAGTGGTTTTACCCGCCCCGTTTTCACCAGCAATGCAGAGAATCTCTCCCTGCCTTAAATCGAGGTTAATGTTATTGTTTGCCTTTTTCCTTCCGCCCGGATAAACTTTACTGATACCACGCAGTTTCACAGCGTGCAGTGCAACAGTGCGCAGCTCTGATGCATACTGACTGTTATCTGCCATATCAGAAAGGCGGAACCGTATAACTTATACGTCCCACGCGAATATCATCCAAAAAAAGATTGAATTTTTCCCGGATAGCGGCAGGAAGGTTGTCTGTGTAGCCGGCATCATCGGAAATAAAACCCAGATAGCCTTCTTTTATCCCGACGGTCTCGGAAATGCCGTATTGAATCTTTCCTTCCAGCGCACTCTTAAGAATTTCCAACGTGAGTTTTTTCTGCTCCATGATGCCGCAGCCGGCAACAAGGCCGGGCGCGCGGTTATACTCATTTGTGTTATAGCACACGATGTAGGCGCCTCTGTCAGTCGCAGTCTTGAAAAGCCCCTGCGCCGCGCCGCCCGCAATTGATGTAAAAACATCTACGCCGGAATCCATCATGGAAGAGGCAAGTTCCGCCGCCTTATTTGCGTCCGACCATGACCCGATTACCCGGCGATCCAGTTCAATAGCAGGATCGACAAGCCTTGCGCCGTCAAGAAAACCGGGTACAATCTGTTTTGTCAAAAGCGGATATTCCTGCGCGGCAATAAAGCCGATCCGTTTTTGATTGTTTGCATGGGGCATACCGCTTGTAGTAACCAGCCCCGCAAGATACCCAAGGTAGAGAGACTGTTCATATTGATTGTAAAGGTATGTCCGTATTTGAGGATTTCCCTCGTACTGCGCGTCTACAATGATGAATTTTTGACCGGGAAATTTATTTCCCACATTGGCGCAGAGTTCCGGCAGAGACGGATTGGAACCAAGCACAATATCATATTCGCCGGTTGAAACCATGTCAGCTAACTGCTGTTCCCATTCCGCCTGATTGAATCCGGCTTCGTATATCTTTACTTTCACGTTTTCGCTGGAAGCCGCAAATTCATGAGCGCCTTCTGCAAGCAATTCATAGGTAGGGCTTCCCGCAGTTACCCCGGTGATAAAAACCAATACAGAAAGTTTTCCGGTTTGTTCAGGCGCTTTTTTCGCCGTGCAGCCTGAGAAGGCGATACAAAAAAGCAAAAGAATGATGTGTTTTTTCATAATATCTATGATTAAGATAATGAAATGGCGTATCTATGTCAAGCTGGATTTATCCAGCCAATCAGCTTTTTTGTTCAAACAATAAGTCTCTATCAGATTAAGTTTTCCTTCCTTTACATCCAAATTTTAAAGAATCTATCCAGAATAGTCATTTGGAGTTCAATTATCACTTGATAATCAGAAGGTTCCAAAATACCATTTTTTATAATGAAAATACGTTCATGGTTGACCAAGTACATTTCTTCCTCATCAATGACATTGACGTTGGAATCAAAATCCCAACGGGTTCTTATTCTATTAACAAAATAATAAACATCGCTAACAACATATCTGGCATCGTCAACAAAATAGTAAGTAAGATGAACATCCGTAAAAACATTCCCTATACTATGCTTCACAATTTTTACTTTGTGATCTATTGGTGAATAATAGACATGCGCACTCTCATCACCAGGATCGTCTCCGTATAAATCCCATGATTTAGTTAGTTTATCCGGGTTGTGTGTCAAAACGTTACTCATATTTTGAAGAAACTCAGTGTTAATATTACTAAACAAAAAGCCCCATAATTTTTTATTTACTTTTCCATTTGCTCTAAAGCCGGAAAAGGTTTGAATGTTTTTTATTACGCCTTCTGCAAGCGGTCCGTAATATCCATCGGCGCTGCCTATTTCTGAAAATCCGAGCGACAGCAAACGATTTTGGAGATTTAATATATCCTGACCATTCATTCGGGGGTTTTTTAATTCAAAAAGAACGTCAATATCATCATCATCTTCTTGGACATTTTCGGTAATAAAAATGTTTTCAGTTTCACCGGTAAATTTTTCTGTTTCAAGGCCGCTTCGCTTATTTTTACAAGCGCTAAACCCAAAGACAATTCCAAAAATGGCTAATACAGTCAAAAAAGAAAAATGTTTCCAGAAGGTGTCATTTTTTATTCGTGCTGAGGGGTTGTTGATTGAAAAAAAAATAAAGGCAATCCGGTTTCTCTCCCTTCTACTGTTTTGGCAACACAGTCTATTATTCAATTTCCAATTCTTACCCATACTTCTCCATTTCCAGAAAATGATTCATTAGAATCTATTCTATAAATAAATACATTTCCATTTATTGTTATTGTAATGCTATTACCTGTTATTCTATAAAAACCATCATTTGACCTGCTGCTTAATATATCCACATAATTTATATTACCTGAATATTTATTTCCAGAAAATTTTATATAATTATTATTTCCAGATAACCGATATGATCCTGTTTGAAAGTCAAATATTTGATTATCCAATGTATTTGCTATTCCAGTTCTTTGAGATTGTGTATTGTTATTAACCGGTTCAGCTGCTCCACGTTCAATTAAATAATTACAAATTGCATTATCATTATTTTTACGCGCAATAGATAATGCTGTATCCCCATTTACAGACTGTAAATTTACGTTTGCACCACGTTCAACCAATAATTTAATTATTTCAAAATTGCCCCATTTTGAGGCATATAAAAGCGGTGTCATTCCATCCGCATAATTTTTTGACAATGGGTATTGATAATTTACATCAACTCCTGCCTCAATAAATTGTTTTGCCAAATCAAATCTTTGCTTTTCCATGGTCAAAAGCAATATTTCACCATTGGGATATGCACCATTTCGCAATAAAAATTGAATAGTATTATTTTGACGGTTTCTATTGAGTGCGGTATATAAATCAAATGCAGTCGGCTGGATATTATATTTTAATAATAATTCACATACAACTAATGTATTTTCACCGGCTGAATAATTTAATGCAAAGTTCATTGTTAGTTTTTTGTCATTTGATGACATTGTAGATATATTTGCTCTCAATATGGTTTCAATTTTCTGTAAGTCATTTTTAACCAAGGCATTTATTAAGTCCAATTTATAGTCATCGGCATATATTGTTCCAGCGGGTAAAACAAACAACCAAATAATACCCAAAAATATTCTCTTCATAATATATTTATTTAATCCTATTTTTCAACAAATGTCAAGGCACAATTTCGTATACTATTGTGTTAAGCGCAGTAGTAAATATATTATTTTCATATTTTGATCATAATTAAAAAATAAATAATTTGTCAATATGATATACTTATTGCACATAACTCTCATATATGAACAAATGGTTCGCATACATTGTAACTACATATAAACATAGCAAACTCTGACAAAAAGATAATTATTCAATCTGATCGCTCACACTGTGAGCATACCGTCCGATTAACGTTTCATTTGAAAACCAATACAACGTGTGAATCTATTCAAATCCATCCCTGTTCTATGATATACTAAGCTATGTTTAACAGCCTTACAGGAAAAGTAAGCGGGAAGAGCAGCGAAGCCGTGTTTCTTTTAACCGGCGGCGTTGAATGGGAGATTGCCATGCCCGCAAGCGACATGCAGGCGCTTGCCCTGAACAGGGAGAGCCGCGTCTTTACGTGGCTGTACCACCGTGAAGACCAGATGCGCGTTTTCGGTTTTATTGATGAAAAGCGGCGCAATACCTTTCTGGAACTTTTGAAAGTCGATGGTATCGGCCCCAAGGGCGCGTTAAAGATACTGGGAGGCATAAGCCAGGACGATCTTGAACGCGCTCTCGAGTCGGGAGACCTTGCGCGGCTTGAAGCTGTCCCCGGCCTTGGTAAAAAAACAGCGCAGAAAATACTCCTTACGCTAAAAGGGAAGTTGATTTCACAGGAAGCGGCTTTTGCCCCATCCGCCTATAACGACCTTGTGGAAGCGTTAGCCGAAATGGGCTACGACAGGCGCGCGGCAGCCGAAGCGCTGGCAAAAGCGGAACAATCCATCGGCGGCGCAAATGTCGCTGATGCCGAGCGGGAAAAACTTTTGTTTAAGGAAGCGATTGTATATTTAAGCGGGACATAATAATGGCGAAAAATAGCAAAGAAACAAAAACTAAATCCGGCAATAACACAAGTTTAGTCCGAGGCGAACCCACAGCGGATGACGAGCGGGACTTAACCCTCCGCCCTCAGCGTTTGGATGAGTTTCTCGGGCAGAAAGTGATGAAAGAAAACCTGTCCGTCTTTATTTCCACCGCAAGAGAACGCGGAGACAGCCTGGATCATCTTTTTTTAATCGGACCGCCGGGACTTGGAAAAACCACATTGGCGCAGGTAGTGGCAAATGAGCTTGAATCAGGTTTTGTCCAAACATCCGCGCCAGCCCTCGACAAGCCCAAGGATTTGGTTGGGCTGTTAACCAACTTAAAAAAAGGCGATGTTTTTTTTATTGACGAGATACACAGGCTGAAACCCGCGATAGAAGAACTTCTGTACATCGCAATGGAAGATTACGGAATCGACTGGATAGTGGGGCAGGGGCCTATGGCGCGGACTCTCAGGATTGCCATAAAACCTTTTACACTGGTGGGAGCGACAACCAAGGCGGGGATTGTTTCAAGCCCGCTCATAAGCCGGTTCGGCATCACCTGCCGGTTTTCATTTTATGAGCAGGAAGACATGGAAGCCATTGTCCGCCGTTCTGCCGGGCTTCTTAAAATAAAAATAGATAATGACGCCGCCACTCTCTTGGCAAAATCATCAAGGGGGACTCCCCGTGTTGTAAACCGGCTTCTGCGGCGCATGAGGGATTTTGCCCAGTATTCGGGTGAAACCTCGATTACACTGCCGGTTGTATCATCCGGCCTGTCCCGTCTCGAGATAGACTCGCTCGGTCTTGAAAGGCAGGATCGGGACATTCTTAAAATCATTGTTGAACGTTATAAAGGCGGACCTGTGGGAGCGGATACCCTTGCCATTTCCATAGGCGAGTCAGTTGAAACCCTTGAAGATTATTATGAGCCTTATTTGATTCAGGCGGGTCTTTTGCAGCGCAGCCCGAGGGGAAGGATGGTAACAAGCCTTGCTTACGGACACTTGGGTCTCGCCGCTCCAGCCGGAAATGACCTGTTCAGTTGATGATGAAAACAAGCGATTTCGATTTTGATCTCCCGCCTGAACTGATTGCGCAGTACCCGTGTACAGAGCGCGGGCAAAGCCGCCTTATGACGCTTGATCGCATAACGGGAAAGCGGACTCACACCACAACTGCCGAATTACCCGAAATCCTTTGCAGCCCGCCTTTCCTAAGCCCTTCGGGGGAGAAACCGTTACTCGTTTTTAACGACACAAAGGTGCGCAAGGCGCGGCTTTTGGGTGTATCTCTGGCAACAGGAGCGCCTGTGGAATTTATGTTAGTGAGGAGTGGGGAATGGGGAGTAGGGAACGGAGACCAGAGGATATGGAAGGTTATGACGCAGCGCGCAAAACGCCGCAGGCCGGGCAGCCATTATGTGTTTTACGATGATAAAGGCGCAGAAGCCGCAAGGGCTGAAATCACCGGCACGGAAGGGGAGTTCCGCATACTCAAATTTGACAGACCGGTAGACGATACTTGGCTTGACAGGCACGGCCATATACCGCTGCCTCCGTATATAAAGCGAAAAGATTCTTCCCATGACGCTGACCGTTATCAGACGATCTATGCAGGAGAGACAGGCTCCGTTGCTGCCCCCACAGCCGGGCTTCATTTTACCCGCAAATTGCTGGATCGTATCGCATCATGCGGCATTGACAGCGCATTTGTAACCCTGCACGTGGGGCTGGGAACCTTTCTTCCTGTGCGCAGCGTTCATGTCGAAGAACATTTCATGCACGAAGAACAGTACGTCATTACCGAGGAAAACGCCGCGCTCATTGAAAAAGCCATCGCCGAAAAGAGAAAGGTCGTTGCTGTGGGGACAACAAGCCTGCGCACACTTGAAAGCGCCATTTGCGAAAATGTGATAAAGAGGGGCTGGCAGAATACCTCGATTTTTATTTACCCGGGATATAAGTTCAAAGCTGTAGACGCGCTATTTACCAATTTCCACACCCCGCTTTCAACCCTGTTGATGCTCGTCAGTGCGTTTGCCGGAAGAGAACTTGTCCTTGAAAGTTATGCCGAAGCTGTCTGCGAAAGATACCGTTTTTTCAGCTACGGCGACGCCATGTTGATTTATTAGTTTTACGTAGCGACAAAATGCAGAAAGAGCATGTAGTCGATAAGCTCGGCAATACGTTCGGCATCATGAGGTTTTTCGGTAGAGCTGAAGAGAATGGTTACGACCGCCCTTTCATCCTCCTCCGCAACCTCCAGAGCATGTGCGGACGCAATGTCGGAGAAGCTGCGCTGAATGGCAACGGCGGTATCGCGGGCCAGCAGCTTGGCTGTGGTCTTTAGACTTTCTCCTGTACGCTCCGAACGCGCTTTCATGTTGGCGTGGTTTACGTAATAGTAGAGCGTACGTGTATTGGTGAAGTCAGGGCTGAAAGCGAATTTTTCTGCATATCGCAGGGTATTCCACTGTTCTGAGGTGGGCGTGAAAATAGCGTCCACATTTTCCAGGGCTATCAGGTAGACAACACGGTTTTTGATATCGCATACATGGTTATCGGCATGTTTTATTAACGCTCCATACCGCTCATCAATTTCTCTGAGCTTTTCGTAAAGAACATCCTTAAAATTTTTAGTTTTTTTGCTGGTAAGCATGATACGCACCGCGCTTGTTAACACTATCAGTGATAACATAGCCCCCGTGATTGACATCAAATTCCCAAAAATGCCATCAATTGAAGCTTTCAGTACGAAAATGCGAATGCAAGCGAACGTAACCACGAGACAGGCGCATATTCCTCCGATTATCTGGTTTTTGACCAACGGAGATATTTGTTTCTTTTGTACCGGCACACTCTCTTCCTTGTTAGTTATTTATTTGCACCTTGAGCGGTGTACACTCAAATAACGCTAATATCATGCTATACCAAGTCTCAGATAATGTCAAGAATAGGCGAAGTATGGGCTGTTTCATATGCTCCCCATCTCCATAGACCACCATCTCTCTTGTTAATGCCAAAGCAGAAAACTTGATCTCCTTGGATTATAGTGTTGTTCCAATATATCGATCCTGCCATCCCCAATGAAAATATTTGCTGTTATTTTACCAGGTGCTAAAGTAATTTCCAATTCCGCATTCTCATTAATAAGCAAAGTACGTCCCGGATTGCTGAGCGTATAGTGAGTTTTTGTCAAATCGATCGTTAATCTTACGGTAGATCTACTTCGAGCATGCCACACTTCTTCGATTTGCAAATCATATAAAAATTTCTCAGTAGGATTATCATGGAATACAAACATACTGCGTGTTTGTGTGAAAGTAATCTTTCCATTTTTTTCAATATCAACTGTCAGTATGTTTTCTGTCAAACTAACATTCGTAATAATCGCACTTCTTCTGTTAGTAACACAACTAATGCTTGAAATGGAGAAACAAAACAAAGAGGCAAGTCTTGTTTTCATCACCTGCGTATCCATTCTGAACTGTCAACATTGGAACGGATATAGGTTCCCGCAAGCATTCCGCCTGAACGATAGGTTTCATCAAAATTACCAGTGTCTTCAAAAACAGTGTCGCCATGTCTTCCAATGTACAACTGCACGTTTGCCCCGATAGTTATGCTTGTCAGGCGGTTGTTAGAAAATGCCTCAGTGTCAATGGCGGTAACGCTTGACGGAATGGTAAGACTGGACAACAGGTTATAGAAAAATGCCTGTGACTCTATGATGGTAACGCTGTTTGGTATGGCAATAGCACTTAGTTGGTTGCGTCTAAATGCCCCTATTCCTATGCTTGTAACGGTATTTGGTATGACAACACTGCTTAACTCATTGCTGCAAAATACGCCATGCCCAATGGAAGTAATACTTGGGGGAATGACAAGGCTTTTCAGTTTATTTCTGAAAAATGCGTCTGTCCCAATGCTGGTAACACTAGCGGGAATAGAAAGTTCGCTTAGTTGATTGAGGGCAAAAGAATGCGCCCCTATGGTAGTAACACTGTCCGGTATGATTAGAGCAGTCAGATTAATCCCATAGAATGCCCAATCGCCGATGGCGGTAACGCTGTTTGGTATGGTTACAACAGTGCCTTTTCCGGCAGGCCACTGGAGCAGAGTGGTTCCGGTTTTGTCATACATGACTCCATCGATGGATGAATAGTTTTTATTATCAGGATGGATGTTTATTGCACGCAGGTTAAAATTTTCGCCAAATGCAGACCCTCTTATGGAAGTAACAGAGGCTGGTATGTCAATACCAGCAAGCTGGTTTTTTTGAAAAGCGCCAAATCCAATAGAAGTAACGCTTGAGGGAATAGTAACGCTAGTAAGCCGTTTGTCGGAAAATGCACCATCCTTTATCGAAATAACAGGCGCCCAGTTTATCTCATGAGGTATTGTTACTGCACCTCCCGCCCCGGTGTAGCCTGTAATAACGGCATCACCAGAATCGTCAACCCGCCATTCAAAATCTGCCACTTGTGGTATATCAATTACCGGTGCAGAAGAACGCACAGTACATGAAAAAAATGTAAAAAAAATAATTGCTGAAAGCGATTTTCTCATGCATATCCCCACTCAAATGTTACTCTATTCTACTCTGATAAAATCCCTATTGTCAATTAATTTACAGTAAACATATTCGACAAGTACCAGAATACACTCCCCATGGCTCAAAAAACCAGTGAAAAGTATGCTTTTTTATACACTTTTAGGGTTATCGAACATATCTAGTATTGTTATCATAAGACGGTATATACCTGTCAATATTTACACAATAAAGTCTTATGATTTTTTTTAATATCTATACAATAAATTGGCAACTGTCGCATAACGTCATGTTAGGCGACATTTTGATTTTTCAACGTATTTCCCAATTCTCTGGCGCACCTGTTTGTATATACCTCTTTTGTTTGCTCCAGCCTCCAAGATTATACCAAACATTTTGCCATAAAGCAGCCTTAACTGTATATACTTCATCAAAACGAAATGGTAAGTAAGGGTAAACCATATCAGGATAATTTATCTCATAATATCTTTTCTTAAAATGATAGTCTGAATCAATATAATCATTTATCAATTTTTTCTCTATGTGAATATAGAATGTAGTCTTGTCAAACGTTATAGTACGGTATTGTTCTCTGGAATCAGTAAGATAACTATCAGAAAAACAATGTTTATTCGAATATATGTCAATCGAGAATACTTTATATTGTTTTGGACATTTAAGGTTGTGTATGGCAATTACAAAATGTTCATCGGTATCGTACCATGTTATTCTGTCTTCTATTGTACGATATTTAATATAAACAGTAGTACATGATGAAAATAAGATAATACTAATAATAGAATACAATTTATTTATCATCTTCTTCTTGTAAGTCTTCCAAGGGAACATCATTAGCAATCACGGGCACATCACACCATGCTATCCTGCTACTACCTTCAAGACCATTTCCGCAACCGATAACAAAGCGGCCATTACCGTAAGCAATGCCATCAAGATTAGCTCCGGTTCCAGCTAGAGCGTCTAATATAAAACCGCTTCCATCTGATCCTGAATACCATGTTTCGCCGTCAATTGAATAAGCCATTCTTGCACTATGGCTTACAGTGATAAATATTCCGTTGCCATAAACAATGTTATAAACAGGATATCTATATTTTTCAAATGGACCGTCTGGTACAGCAGTCCAGTCTATACCATTGTCAGAATAATATATCATCGGGTTGTACCCTTGAAAATAACTACAAAAGACAACAAACCGTCCATTGCCATAGGTAATATATCTAACATCTCTGTCTTCAAATGGACTGCCCGGTATTGCCGTCCATGTTTTACCATCATCTGAATATGCTACATTGCCTTCTGAACCCCCGGCAATTAACATCCCGTTTCCATACCCAATACAATAAAAAATTTCAATGTCAAGACTGCCGTCTTCTGCCAGCGTCCATGTTTCGCCATCGTCTGAATATCCTATTATTCCATTGCCCTGATCTCTATTATAACCAACGACAACAAAGCGTCCGTTTCCGTAAGAAATACCGTAAAAAGAATAATCACCAAGACCGCCGTTTTCCGCAAGCGTCCATGTTATACCGTCATCTGAATGTGCTATTCTGTGATGAGCTGCTGTGGCAACAAAACGGCCTTTGCCATAGACTATGCTGGAAATTCTGCCTCTGTGAATACCTCTGTCAAAAACATCAGTTTGCACGGTATGCCATCTGGTACCGTCATTTGAATATGCCAACTGAATGCGACTATAACCCGCAGCAACAAATCGTCCGTTACCATAGGCTATACATGGAATACTGTCTACATTAAAGGGGTAACTCGCTGCACGAGTCCAGATTTTCAGCGCATCGTCTATATCTTCCTTCATCATCATAACTTTAGCGCGCAAGTTTATTCCCGCTTCATCTAATTGACGAAGTATTGTTCTTTGTGTTTCTTGTGTATTAATATGCGCTTCAGAGGTTTCAATAGACACTTCAGAGGATTCTATGCTCTCTGCAGCACTAAAATCATACCCTGTTTCGTTTTTTTTCTGCTTCGGGCACGAGAGAATTATGAACGTCATAAAAAAGACCATTAAGAATCGAATTTTCATAATGCATAATTATAGCATAGATAATTTAATTATGTCAAGTCAGTTTTTCCATGTATAATTTCTATCCCGTTATATGCAGTGTGCCCTGTTTTTATTTTCAATTCAATTATCGCTTAATCATTCTTCCTTTCGGAGTCCTATAATAAGTAATTCGTTTCGTTCCAATACTCTATAGATGGGATAACTACCCTAATTGTAGGAACAAAAGTTTTAGAATCCCTTCTGGAATAAGTGAAAAGAACACCGATAGCAACAAGAAAAATCATTATTATCCATCCAACCAACGTTGTAATTTTTATCTGCATAATACTATTCCTTTTCTATAATCTTTCAGCTATATAGAAAAAATGATCAAAATCAGAGCGGATAAGATCCAAAAACTTTCTTTCTATTTCTGCTTGCCTGCCATGATCATAAACAAATGCGCTTACATCAATAATTAATTTATTGCCTGCAAAAAATATACCATATTCATTTCTGTCATTTTTCATGCTCTTTATTTTTACTCCGCCTGTGTAATCTTTTCCAATAATATTTCCGTCAAATCCGTTATAATTCAAACCTGCATGGCAGTCTAAAAAACGATTATAATCCATTATGCCATATTTGGCGTATTTACCATACCAGTCTTCCACACTATCAAATAGCTGATATTCTTCATCGCCAAATATCGCTTTATTTCCATCTATTGTTATTTTTGTTCCCTGTTTTTCAGTTTCTACTTCATACATTGCAAAGTGATTATAAATATTTGAATACGCGGTTTTTATTTCGTAAGTTCCGTCTATCTCAGGCTCAATGGCTTGTTCTTCAAAAAAAGAAACATTCCATTCTCCTTTGTTGAAGGTATAAACCCCGGCTTTGCTTCCATTCATCCTGTAAAAATCAATAAATTTCCTGTCATCAAATGCAGTGTCGTCCAATATGACCTTTGCGCTTATGGTAATGCTGGTAAGTAGATTATTCGAAAACGCATATTCACCAATAGAAATTACCCTGTCGGGAATAATAACGCTGGTAAGTTGATTATCCGTGAATGCAGATTCATATATACGGCTTACACTATCTGGAATAACAACGCTGGTAAGCCGGTTATTTGCAAACGCCATTTTTTCCACAGTGAATAATTTATTGGGAAGTGTAATGCCGGTAAGTTGATTTTTCGCAAATGCTGATTCTCCAATACGGGTTACTCTATTGGGAATAACAACGCTGGTAAGTTTATTATTCTTAAATGTTGATTTTTCAATTTCGCCTACTCTATTGGGAATAACAACACTGGTAAGTTCATTATTTGCAAATGCAAATTTACCAATGTACCATATACTTTCGGGTATTGTAACACTGGTAAGTTGCCCATTTGAATATGAATCTTCATTTATATGGCTTGCACCATCGGGAAAAATAACGCTTCTAAGTTTATTATTTGCGTCATATATATGGGTTACACCATTGGGCCTAATAACGCTTATGAGTTGATTATTTGCGTCAGATTGCTGTTCACTGATTTGACTGGGTTGACGGTTAGAACATGATGAAAAAAACAAAAAAGTAATTATGAAAAGCCAAAAAATAATTTTCTTGTTCATATTAACTCCACATCAATATAATGGTGTTTATTGAGAATATTTTACAACTTTTTCAAAGTTTTGTCAAATATTTATTCGTGTTGTGGGGTTTAATACCCTGTCCCTCAGGGCGGGGTTGTTGATTTTCTCCCATATTGATTTTCATTCATATTGTTTACATTTTTGCACATTGCACATAACGTTCAGGCAAACTGTGGGTGGAGGCGGCGTCAGACCAAAGGTCTGCGCGTATACCGTCCTGTTAGGCGACGTTGGGGCGTACGCCATTTTCCCTTCCTACTTTATTTACTTTTAGAATAATATATATAAAAACCCCACTGTATAAAGCTTAATATAAAACCAAATAGTCGCAATATTCATGCGATCCTTTTCCCTTGCCTTTACATGTTCTCTTTCAAAAGGCACCTCAAGTATTGTGTTAAATATTTCTTCTTCTCGCTCGTAAGATATATCCAATTCTATGGAAAACTTTTTATCATTACGATAATTTACATCAATATTTTCATATACCAATAACGGACCAATGAAAGTCTCCTCGCGGGCATTTATTCCACTCTGAACTGGTGATACATTGATGATGCCTGTGTTTATAAACAGACTATTCTCCTGTTCAGTTGCCAATATTTCTGTATAAAAATTATTTATTCCTCTTCCTGTCCAATACCTGTAACGTATATAGAGCTGCATATCATTACGGATTTCAGTGGAACCTCTTTCGGTATGAAATTTAATGCTATTTATAGTAAAACTACGATTTCCTATTCCAGCAAATGATATTCGTAAATCATAAGGTTCCCTATATATGTATCTAGCACATTTATAAACTACAGTTCTTGGTACAATTTCAAACCGTATCCTAAATATATTCTCATCGTTTATATTTTTAATAATCATATATGGTACTATATACGGCCAAAAAATTTCATCTCTAGGGTCAGTTGGGTTCATTGTATTCATGTAGGTATATTTATGAGAAGTTGTAGCACATGCTAATAAAACATTTACAAAACTAATTATAAAAACAATGAATATTTTCCTTTTCACCATATAATCTCCCAAAATTTCATAGCTTATTACATAAATTATTCCCAATTTTACATTTTGTCAACTAGTAACCATAATTTTTCATCAATGTAAGCCTCAATGTCATTTAACGTCCCGGCGTAGCCTAGCCGCTTTAGCGGCGATGCGTAAACAGTCCTGTTAGGCGACGTATTTTCGTATTCACATTAATAATCATATTTTATATACGGTAATATCATTTCAATATAACCATAATTATAACCATAATTGTAAATATCTTCTAAATATTTTAGTATAACATATTCATTATTGTAAAACCCCTTAATTTTATCATTGTTTTTAATTTCATCAAATATATCATTTATTCTTTTGTATATTTCAAATATCAGCATATCTTTTGCAGAATTATTTTCTGCCATATTTTCAATATATAATCTTAACAGTTCCTTCTTAAATTCAATATTTGGAATTATATTTTCATTTAGAACTGTTAATATAAAATACATCCTCAAAACAATTTTTCTAAAATTAAAATTGCTCATTTCCAAGAAATTTTGAAAAATTTTTGTATTTTCATGAACAATTTCTTCTTCATAATCAACCCCTTCCTTTATAACATAAATCGCATCTTTATAATGTTCAAGAAATTCTGCTGGTATTTTGTATAATAATATTTTTCCAACCTTTGTTTTTATTCTTTCATTTTCACTTGTCGAATCTACATAAATTGTAAAATCAGATGTTATTTTTATACTTTCATAAATGAAAAATTCTTTTAGACACAATGAATCATATAAGGGATACCCATAATTGGGGATAACAATAGTACCTTCTGAATTAATTAAAAAATTACCTGCTCTTGTATATCCTGCTAAATCATTTTCAAGCCTTATTTTTAAAAACCCTTCACCAATTATTGCAAAATCAGTAGGGACTTTTGTCTCTTGTATAGATCCTTGAGACAGATTAATATTTTCTGAAGACCTGTTTATGGTTTCATTGAAAAATGATTTATAGCCATGAGTCCTTACATTCAATAAATCAATATACAATCGCCTATAATCATCCAGCAAATTTTCATCACCATAAATATTGAGCGAAATAATAAATAGTATTGAAAAAATAATTTTCTTTTCCATATTGTTACATTAACACTATTCTATTTTGATGTCAATACACTATTTTATCAAATTAAACAATTTGAAAATATGTCGCTTAACTCCCTATACACGGTAACCATATCACACAAACTACCACATAGATATAATACGTAAGTACTTGGGGGAAATTGCAAAACTGACCAAACTTTGCAATAGACTCCTTGGTTATAAATTCTGTGGCGGTTTCCGCCTACATTCTCCCCGTCATTCGCATTGAGGAGTTTGCCCGGACTAGCGCATCGCCGCTCGCATTGTGAGTAAAACAGCTCAGTGCGATGTGCCTTGTTTTTTCCGCCTTTAGATGATAAAATCATGCAATGATTGAAAGCCACTTGTTTATAGGAGTTAGTGCCAAACTTCATTTGGCTTCGATTAACAATGCCGCTTCGAACCATAGGTTCGTCGCAGCTAAAAAAGGAGTTTTCAGTATGAAAAACGCAATTAAACTTATAGGAATTATTGCAATAGTTGCGATAATCGTGGCTGCTTGCGGCGGAGATAGTCCCAAAGCATTGGCAAAGCAATCTTATGACCTGTTTCTTCAATACGAGAAATCCGGTTTTGACGATCCTGCTGTTGCTAAAAAGCTGGAAGTTCTTGGAGCAAAAGTTGAAAAATTGTCAGAAGCCGACATGAAGATTTTTGAAGCGGAGTTTGAACGGCTTTTTGGTGATTAATTGTCCGTGTATAGCGGGATTGTGAAGCAAAAGCATTTGTTTCTTTTTGCTCTGCTTGCGTTTAACTCTTGCCTTATAAACAATCCCGTTAACAGCCTTTATAATGAAAATGAATTGCCGCAATACCGGGAAACATCAATGTCAAACCCGCGGGGAATTGTCATAGTTGTTCATGGTTTGAATGTAAAACCGTCAAAGATGGGTACGCCTTCGACGGAAGGAACATTGGTTAAATTACTGCTTGAATCAGGATACCATGTATGTCGTGTAACTTTGAAAGGGCATGGCGGCTCGATTGAAGATATGCAAAATGTAACACGGTCAGACTGGATAGATGATGCATATTCTCAGTATTGCCTGGCAAAAACCATTGCCGAACGCGAGCGGCTGCCGTTGTATTTTTTGGGTTTCTCGCTTGGAGCATTGGTGTATGAAGTCTTATTGAACGAAGAAACAGAGATGCCTGTACAATTTGAAAAAGTCATTCTCTTTTCACCGGCAGTGGCAATAAGGCCGTCTGCAAAAACAATTCTTATGTTAAAACCATTTACAACAGACAAATCAATAATCAGAAGCGTAAGTCCGAAAGAATACCGCGCTCAAAGAGGCGCTTCCATGGCTGCATATAAAATAATTTTCAATATGGAAGAATCATTAAATGCCGCTTCTTTCAAGAATTGTAATATTGACACCATTATTTTTATTGACGTAAATGATGAAATGATAAGCGCCGGATTATTGCGTGAAAGGATAGAGCAATATGAACTTACAAACTGGAAAATTCATGAAGTATCAAATACCGGCGCTGTTATAAGACCTCTGTATCATCATCTGCTTATTGACAACAGATGTGTTTCAGCATCAACATGGGAATATATTACAGGGACAATATTGAACTTTATTTATTAGGGATGTAAATCACTTTATCTTAAACGTAACAGGATAACGGTAACGGGCGGACACAGGTTCGCCGTTTGCGATTGCCGCTTTTCCCTTTCTGCCTGTAAATGCTTTTACCGCGGCATCGCCAAATCCCCTGCCTTCGGGTTCTTCTCTTAATATTGTAATTCTCTGTACAATGCCGAAGCGGTCAACAAACAGTTCCAGTATCACCCGTCCTTCTATGCCCGAACGCAGCGCAATCGCGGGATAGACAAGGTCGGAGGCGATTTCATTTGCGTCAAATTGCGGCGGAGTGGAAAGTTTGTGCATGGGAAGGTAATCATCTGCGGCAGGTGTCGGAGTGTGAATGGTTCCGGCTGCGACTACATGCTGCACAGGGGGAGTGTCGGTTTCAATCATCGTTTCGGCTATGGCTTCAACCTGGGGAATATCATCTTCTGGTGGCGGGGGAGGGGGCAGCTCTTCCAAATCAATCAGCTTCATAATTCTTGCGTGTTCCAGTTCTTCCTGGGCGGCTTTTTTTGTTTCAAACGCGATGAAGAAAAGGAGTGCGACATGCAATGCGGCGGCAATGGCAAAAACTACAGGGCGTAATATTTTTTCATTCATCGGTTTTAACCACAAAACTTACGACACGGTACTGGAGAATCTGCAGCACTTCCAGCACATTAT
>JAIRRJ010000100.1 GCA_031256035.1 Treponema sp.
GCAGCGAAGCTTCCCGCGCATAATGCAGCGAAGCTTCCCGCGCATAATGCAACGAAGTTTCCCGCGCATAATGCAACGAAGTTTCCCGCGCATGAAAAAAGCGGCCGCGGAAAACCCCGGCAGAATTCAACAGGAGAAAGACCTTTCAAAAACCGATCAAGTTACGACGGTGAAAGGCCAGCCAGAAACCGGCAGAGTTATGACAATGAGAGACCCGCTAAAAACCGCAGGCGCACCAATGAAGATGGCGGGAGTAGGCGAGTAGTTGTGAAGAAACACAGCAGAGATTAGTTTGCTTACTATTTCACTCTGAAACTCATCCGCTGAATTGGCGAAGGGCCATATTTCAAAATCAGTTCACGATGTTTCTTTGTGGGATAGCCCTTGTGTTTTTCATAGCCGTATTGCGGGTACAATTTTGCCATTTCGTCCATGTAATTATCTCTTTCGGTCTTCGCGAGAATCGAGGCTGCCATTACTTCGGGGATTTTTGTGTCCGCTTTGACCAAGGCTGTGCATGGAATGGAAATTTCAGGGACATGAAGGCCGTCCACAATGACAGAAATATTTGCATTGTGCAAAGTGGTTTCCAGCGCCGAGGGAGAAAAACATTTCATCATTTCATCAAACGCCTGTTTCATTGCCATGAGGCTTGCCTGCAATATATTGATGTTGTCGATTTCCGTGTGCGAAGCCCAGCCTACGCCCCAGGCAAGGGCGTTGGCGCAAATTAGCTGCCGCAGTTCATTGCGTTGAGTGGCGGAGAGTTTTTTGGAATCGTTTAGAGCTTCGCTTTTGAAATTATCGCCAAGAATCACTGCGGCAGCACAGACGGGGCCTGCCAGCGGTCCGCGCCCTGCCTCGTCTATGCCGCATCTTGCAACGAAGTTTCCCGCGCTACTTGCAACGAAGTTTCCCGCGCTACTTGCAACGAAGTTTCCCGCGCATAACATTAATTCTTTTCCGTAATTACATTTAACACTTCGCGTAAACTAGAATCACGTTCATAGTAATTTTCTTCCAGTTCCTCTTGCGTCAGCCCCATGAGTTCGTGGCTCATATAATGTATCCATGACCCTTCATCATTTACCGACTTATCAAGTTTGCGGCACCAGTAATCCGGCTGGATGAGCAATTGATCCTTTTTATCAGTAAAGAATTTGTAATCATGAACTGCGACTTTCAGGTCTTTGCGCGGAATTCCCTTGTCAAGAATAATCTGCGCGAGATGATTGATCGTTTTGCCGGAATCAAAAATATCATCAACTAACAATACTTTGTCGCCTACCCGCAGATGCTCTGGCGAATATGTCCAGCCGTCAATTTTGATTCTTTCGGATTTCGCAACATCGGTGTAAGAACGGGCAACCACGGCTGCATAGTACACCGGACGCTCTCCCTTGTGGACAATCTTAAAGTACTCGCTGATCACATTGCCCACGTATGCCCCGCCCCGCAGGGAGACATATATAACATCGGGAATAAAACCATCCAGGTAAATACGGTGCGCAAGTTTGAGAGCGTTATCCCGTACGATGTCGAACTGTAAAAACTCTTTCTTCATGTTTTCTCCTTGGCGGGCGGATGAAGCCGAAGAAGCTTCCGCACAAACCGCCGACAATATGCGCAAAATGGGAAATATTTTCAGCACCGGGTGAATTAAATATCTGTACACCAATGTATAAAATTAACACCAGAATGAAGGTGAGGGGGATTTCGCCGCGGGAAAAGTTGGTAAACGATGATAAAAGAATCATCATGAATACAATACCCGAAGCGCCCATGAGTGAACTTCTGAAGAGCAGTATATTCAAAACTCCGGTAACAATCGCGGTAATAAACATCATAACAAGGAGCTGTTTTGATCCGTAATTTTCTTCCAGCATGGGGCCGATCAGGAGTATCAGGGTAAAATTGTTGATCAAATGAGACCAGTCGCCATGACCCGCGATATGGGTAAAAATGGTAATCCAGTTTCTGAAATTGTTTGTGTGAAAATTGCCCCTGCCTGGTACCATAAACCAGTTTTCGATAAGATGCGGGAGCAATGTTTGTGATAAAAACAGTGTCAGAGTACAAAACAGTGTGAAAGAAAGAACAGTCGGCGCGTTGTATTTTATTCTCATATTATTTCCACCTCCACGGGACAATGATCCGAGCCTTCGACTTCGGGTCTTATTATTGATGATTTTACCCTGGTCATGAACTCTTTGTCCACACAGTGATAATCAATCCTCCACCCAACGTTCCTCTTCCGCGCATTACCCCAATAAGTCCACCATGTATATTGCCCTGTTTCACCCGGATGAAAATGACGGAATGTATCGATGTGTCCCGCTTTTATAAATTTGTCCATCCATGCGCGCTCTTCGGGAAGATAGCCTGCGCTGTTTTCATTTGCCTTTGGACGGGCAAGGTCGATGGAAGTGTGCGCGACATTGTAATCTCCGCTCAACAAAAAATGCCGCCCTTTTTTTACAAGCGAATTACAGAGTTTTAGCATCTCGTCGTTAAACGCAAGCTTATAATCCAGCCGCTTTCGCTCATCCTGGGAATTGGGAAAGTATGCCGCTATCAGTGAAAAATCCCGGTACTCCGCAATCAACACACGGCCTTCGTTGTCAAATTCTTCCTTTCCCAGATAATGTACGTCTTCAGGTTTTTCTTTGGTGTAAATCGCTACCCCAGAATATCCCTTTTTTTTGGAACATGCCCAAAAAGTTGAGTACGGTGTTCCCTTAACGACAGGGTTTAAGAGTTCCGGTGAAAGCTGCCCCGGTTCGGCTTTGGTTTCGTTGAGGCAAAGCACGTCGGGGTTTTCTTTAATCAGCCATTTAACAAACCCGCGCTTTTCCACTGCGCGGATTCCGTTTACGTTCCATGAAATGATACGCATACTTCTGATTGTATCAAATAACCCGCTTTTCCATCCAGCGTCCGCGAAGCCAGCGTGCAGAAAAAAAGATACCCCTGAAAAGGAAATCCGCGCCCATCGCCAGCCAGACTGCCAGCGGCCCCAGTCCAAGAGGGAATGCCAATATGTAGGCGGAACTAACCCTGACGATCCACATGGTGCCGGCGGCGACTATCATTACAAAACGTGCGTCCCCGGCGGCTTTCAGCGCGTTCGGAAGCACAAAGGAAAGGCACCAGAACAAGGTGGAAGTAACGCAGTGAATCCTCATGAATGTTACGCACATTTCATGCGATTCGCCGGAAAGGTTAAAGATGCTTATGATTGGGTTCATGAATATCAGGATATTGATATTCACGAACAGATAAGAAAGATATGAAATGCCAATGATTTTTTTTGTGTAGCGTTTTGCGCCGGAGTAATCGCCGGCGCCGAGGCACTGTCCGACAATGGTCAGAAGCCCTATGCCGAAAGCGCTGCCGGACATAAATCCAAGTGAATTGATTGTCGATGATACGGCGTTAGCTGCAATGGCAACAGTTCCGAAAACAGTGAAAATCCTCGTAACCAGAATTTTTCCGATCATAAACATGGAACTTTCAAGTCCGCTTGGGATGCCAATGTTGAGAATTCGCTTTATCATCGCCGGTACAAAATTAATTTTTGTTAAGTCCTTTAGATTAATAATTCCCGATCTGCCCCGCATCAGCAGGAAAGTCAGCAGGAACGCCGCTATAATCCGTCCGATAAGGGTGGAGAGCGCAGCTCCTGCAACGCCAAGCCCCATGCCGTAAATAAAAAGCGCGTTCCCCAGAACATTGACGACATTTACCAGCAGCGCCGTCTTCATGACAACTGCCGAATTCCCCATACTTCGGAACATGGCGGCGGCTGAAGTATACAGCGCCAGAAAAGGATACGAAAGGGCAGTTATGAAAAAATAAATTTGAGCCGACTGCATTACATCATCGGCAATACTGCCGTAAATGAGCTTTAGCATGGGGCGGCGCAGCCACAGGGTAATGAACATCATCAATATTGAAATAAGCACGCTTATGTAAATAAGCTGCCTTGCGGAACAGTTGCCGTTTTCCTGATCTCTGCGCCCTATGTACTGACTGGTAACAACCGCGCCGCCTGTCGCCATGGCGGTAAAAGCGGTGATTATGAGGATGTTGACGGTATCAACCAGTGAAACGCCGGAGACAGCATGCTCGCCGACAGAACTTACCATCACCATGTCTACCATCCCCATTGTAACAACGAGGAGTTGTTCTACTACCAGCGGCCAAAGCAGGCTGAAAAGCCGCCGGTTGTTCCAGTCGGGAGACAGGGTTAATGGTTGAACTGCCGTTGAAACCGGCTCTGTACCTGACCACACCGGAGTGGGCAGGCGAAGGTCCCCGCCCGTTTCCAATTCATCGCCTCTGAATTAATTCATCAATTTGAGCTGAAACTATTTTTGGATCCGCTCTGCCGCTGGTTGCAGCTAACACTTTTCCGGTAAGGTAGGCTGTGAGCGTCTTGCGGCGCTTGTCGTCAATGGCTGTCTGCAATTCCGCCACAGTGGTCTCTTCCGTTTTTGCGACAGCCGCCACCGCTTCGGCTATTTTCGCCGGATCGGAAAGAATTTCCCATCCGCGCTCGCTTACGATCTGAGCGGGGTCTTTGTCTTCGGCGATTACCGCTTCAAGCGTTTGCCTCGCGTTTTTTCCTGTTATTTTTCCGGCAGCAGTCATAGCAACAAGGCTTGCCATCCGCTTGGGTGTCAATTTGAAAGAGCCGATGCTGCGTACATCAATGCCTTCCCTGCCCATGATATGTTTGATATCCTGCAGCAGCCAGTTTGCGGTACGGGATGCGGCCTCGGTTTTTGAAAGTTTATTGTCTCCGTTTGCGGCGATTGATGTTGCTTCCGCAACAGCAGCCTCGAAATAATCTGCCTGCGCTTTTTCATCACATATCTGCTCTGCCTGCTCTTCGTTGACGCCATATTCGGCGGCAATGCGTTTGCGCCGTGGAACGGGAAGTTCCACCATCGCGTCTTCAATTGATTTGAGGAACGCCGCATCGGGAATGTAGACCGGCAGATTCGGTTCGGGAAAATAACGGTAATCCTGCGCGTTTTCTTTTTCGCGCATAGGGAGGGTTTCATCGCGGTTCTCGTTCCACAGGCGCGTTTCCTGCGCCGCAGTTTTTCCCTGATCCATGAGCGCGCCATGACGGACGATTTCATAATTTGCCGCCAGTTTTACAAAACGCGATGAATTGAGGTTTTTTATCTCGACCCTTTTACCCAGCCCCTTGCCGGGAAGGTTAATCGACACATTGGCATCAGCGCGAAGGCTGCCTTCTTCCATGTTGCCGTCACAGACTCCCAGGTATCGTACAGTGCGGCGAAGCTGCTGGATGAAGAGTTCCGCTTCTTCGCCAGTTTCCAAATCAGGCTCGGTAACAATTTCGAGTAACGAAACCCCGGCGCGGTTGTAGTCCAGCAGGGACACAGTCCCGGTGTGGATCATTTTGCCCGCGTCTTCTTCAAGATGGCATTCTTTTATCCGCACTCTTTTTTGAATCTGCTTTTCGCCGATTTTTCCGTCAATATCGACATAGCCCTTCTGCCCAATGGGCGAAGCGAATTGCGTTAGCTGAAAGTTGTTGGGCAGGTCGGGATAAAAATACTGTTTGCGCTCGAACCATGTTTTTTCGGGGATGGTACAGTTGAGCGCGCGCGCCACCATGCCTGCCATCCGCAACGCCTCAATGTTGAGGGTGGGCAGTGTGCCCGGATAACCCATGCAGCCGGGGCAGATATTTGTATTCGGCTCATCGCCGAAAGCGTTTCGGCAGCCGCAGAAAACCTTTGTTTTGGTGAGAAGATGAATGTGAACTTCAAGCCCGATAAATGACTGGTACATATTTAACTCCAAAATGCCTTATATCCCGCAGGATGAGGGAAGGGATGCTGCCGCTCATAGCTTTCGGCTATATCGAAGAGAGTCCCTTCCGCCCATGCGCGCCCGACAAGTTGTACTCCGATTGGTAAGCCGCCCTCGACCGAAACAGGGAAAGCGAGCGCGGGAAGCCCTGCAAGGTTTGCGCAGCAGATGTATATATCGGCGATTTTTTGCGCGAAGGCGGATGGGTTGAGTGTACGCGAAGGCGCAACCGGCATGAGGATTGCGTCTAACTTCGCCTGTTGTTTGTATTCACTGTCGCCCAGCACTGCTTCAAAATTCCTTTTAATGCCTTCCCGTATCTTTTGTGCCTGAACATAGTAGCGCTCCTGATAACTTGAACGGAGTACGAAAGCTCCCAGTAATGTGCGGAGTTTAACCTCCTGTCCAAACCCGGCATTGCGGGCCTTATCAATAAGTTCGTCTGGATTTTCCGCTCCTGCCGGACGCGCTCCAAAACGTATGCCGTCAAGACGGGTTAAATTCGAACTGAATTCAGCAGAGGCGATGGTGTAAAAAGCGGGGACGCTGTACTGCAAGCCGGGGATTTCAATGTTGACAAGGCTGTGTCCCAGGGCGGTAAGCCGCTCTTTGGCAAGTTCAAAAGCCCGGCAGACTTCAGCTTCCGGCGCCGCGGCTTGGACGGCGGCTTCCATTTCTTTGTTTCCGCTGTCTTTTGCCGCCTTTTTCATTATTTCGGAAATTGCTTCCGGCGTAAGCACGCCGATTTTTTTACTGCCGTTAGCTGCATTAAGCAAGGGAGGTGCGGCGTTCGGAGCGTCATGGCTGGTTTGATCCATGGGGTCTTTGCCGCGAATGACAGAAAACACCGCCCGGCAGCGGGCGATTGTGTCTGCAAGAATGCCGGCGGTGTCAAAGCTTGAGGCGCGTGCCGCAATGCCGTAGCGGGAAACGGCGCCGTAGGTGGGCTTGAGTCCCGCAATGCCGCAGAATGCCGCCGGCTGCCGCACCGTTCCGCTTGTGTCAATTCCCAGGGCATAAGGGACGATCCCTGCCGCTACTGCCGCCGCCGCGCCGTCCGCCGGCTTTAGCGTATCCCAGGGGTTAAAAGTTTTTTTGATAGCGGAATTTTCAGTTGAACAGCCTATGCCGAATTCGTCAAGGTTAGTCTTGCCGATCATAATGTCGCCGGTCTGTTCGAGTTTCTTTACCGCTGTTGCGGTGTAGGGTGAACGTAATTGTTCCATAAGCTTTGAGCCGCTGGTAAACAGAAAATCTTTTACCGCGATATTGTCCTTCACCGCAAATGGAACGTTAGCTATAAGCGCGGCGTCATTTGAAGATGAGGCATCCCTGTGTTCAGGCTTCAATTCGATGAAGGCGTTGATCCTGCCTTCCCATTCTTTTACATATTGAATAAAGTCTTCGCTAAAATTCATTGGTACTCCGCCTTACAGCACATTCGGGATCACAACAAAACGGCCGTCCCGCTCTCCGGCATTTGCCAAAATATTTTCAGTCAGGTCTTCGTCTTGGGTTTTTTCAGTATCGGTTCTGAAATAATCAGAGGTAACAATCCGCGCGGAGGCGATCATGTCTCCGGCATTGGCAGCATTGCCGTACGCAGCGGCGGTTATTTCTTCACCGGCGGTCTGCATTGTGTCCAAAAGCGAAAGCATTTGTTCAAAGGCTGGAAGGAGCGCTTGTAACTCATTTTCGCTCATGTCCAGCCGCGCCAGAGCCGCGGTTTCCTGTAAATCCTTTATTTCCATATAACTAACTTTGTCATGGAGGGGGATTCAATGTCAAGACGCTGGTTTTTTCCTGTTCTCAAACATCGCCAGATACACACCGGCAATAACCAGCGCGGCTCCGAGCCATTGCAATAAAGTCAGCCGGTCTCCCATCATGAAAAAACCGGCAACTACTGTAACGACCGGAATCAGGTTGATGAAAATAGCGCATACAGAGACGCCAAGCGTTTCCAGCGCCTGAACATAAAACCAGTAACCAAAAGCTGAACAGAAAATACCCAAAAACAGCAAGTGGATAATAACTTCAGTATTTGCGTTTCCCCAGCTTTGAAATTCAGCGACAGAAAAAGGTATAAAGAAAATAAATCCCGCAACTGTCTGCCAGAACACAATGTATATTCTGGAGCAGCGGGCAAAAAGGGAGCGGGTAAGGAATGAATAAATCACCCAGCTCATGGCGGCGCCGGTCATGTAAATATAGCCGAGGATGCTGCCTGAAAGGGCGAAGGATACGCCGGCTACCAGCCAAACACCGGCTATCGAAATCAGGCAGCCAAGCCATTGGCTTGCCCTAATTGCAGAACTGCTGTTATGCGCCATACGATTCCGCCTCAGGCTGGTTATTTTTCCCGCAAGCCAATCGGCAATCATGGTGAGTACCGGAATGGAGCCGACCGCGATGGATGCTTCGGATACACTTACCATAGCGACGCCGTTGTTCTCGAAAAAAAAGTAGAGAGTAACGCCGGATAAGCCTGCGGCAATCAGCAGGGGAATGTCTTTGGCGCGGAGTTTTTCAGCCGGTGCAAGTTTCAGCTTTATGAAATATAGGAAAAAAAGGGCAATGGCAAAACGGAGCATACCGAGGGACATGGGCGGAAAAACAGCAACTGTAATTTTTATCGAGATGAAGGAGAAGCCCCATAACAGGACGCAGATAATTATCGCAGCAAGGGCGTTTCTCTTGTTATTCGTCATTGTTAATTACCGGATTTAACATGGTTATATTGTTTCCGGCGGAGCGGATCAATGCCTTTAGCGTTTTTCTGATTAGAGTCTTTGTGGAATTATCAATGTTGCTTATTGATTTGAGCATGAGACCGGCAGCCTTGAACCATGAACTTTCAAGTTCGTGAATTGATTTTGCCTGTGATGCGCCAAGGATATTATACAGAGCATCAAAAAATTGTTCACGGTGCGCGGCATCAAGACTGCCAATCCACTCCCTCAGGGTTTTATCCACAAAGCGGCTGCCCCGTGTTATTTTATCGGCATGGATCATGTCATTGCACATTACTTCCCATGAATAAAGGCTATGCTGAAGAAGTCCAATTTGCGAACTTTTTATTACAGTATAATTATTTCCATGTTCAAGCAACATTCCCACTACAGACGACTGCGGGACAAACGAGTGAATCTTTTCCCTGATTGCCGCGAAGCCTTCGCTGGCGAGAACTTTTTCGTGAAAGCCCGGCGCATCGTTGCTGTAAATGTCCGTTATGCGCAATTGTGTGCTTTTGCCGCAGTGGGAAGCAGCATACACCGCGAGATTTCCTCCTTTTGAATGACCGCCGAGCCGAAGGGGGCCGTTGATGTTTCCCGCCATTTTTTCAAGATAATCCGCCGCTTCAAGCTGTGCCGGTATCACCTCGCTAAAACACATATTAAAATCTTCCTTCCAGCCGACAAAATTAGCGTCCGTTCCCCTGAATACAATGAAACAGGAATCATCGCCGGTAATTACGCAAAGCGCGGAAAACTGAATTTCCCGGTCAGTGTCAACATGGTTAACATAGCCGCGAAGGCGGCAATTTCCAAAACGTTTTGATGAGCCCAGCGCGCTTAAAAAAGCAGGATCATCTTTGAACATTACCGCAGGCGCGCCTTCCGGCCTTTTGCTGAAAATATCCGCGGCACGGCTGACAGTAATTTCCTTTTTTTCATCCGGCCCTGATACAATGCCGTCAAAGGGAAGATAGGAAAGCTGGGAAAAAATTACGCTGTCCACCGGATTGAACGGAGAGCTGATAAAATCAAGATCGCCGCGCCAGCTTAAATAGTCGAATAAATTGCTCATCTCTCTAATATAATGTAAAATGTGCGCATGGTAAAAGGGAAGGAAGATGCTTTTTACGGCTTCATCGTTCATGCCTATCCTGACCTCAGAAAGAACCGGCTCTATTTTCTTGGACGTCTTGCGGACGGCAGGTCTTTTGCCGCAGTCGAAGAAAGCTGGCGGCCTTATGTTCATATTTTTGAAAAAGATCGTTCCCGCGCGATGCCCCTGCTTGGCGCGTTTAAATTTGAAGAAACTGCATCCGCTCTGGAATCTTTTTCCGGTAAGGAAAAATTGATCGGTTTGAAATTCTTAAATTTCGGAGAACGTTTCCGCGCCGCCGCCGTGCTGGAAGAGGCTAATATCCCAAGCCCTGATGCGGGTATAAAACCAGCCGAACTTTTTTTAATAGAAAAACAAATCTATGGTCAGGCATATATACGGGGCAGTGTTTTACCGGGGAAAAGGGTCGATGTTGTTATCCGCAATCCTGCAATTTCACCGCCTGACCGGGCTGTAGCGCCGCCGTTGCGGGTTGCCTCCGTGGATATTGAAACCGATGTAACATCCGGCGTTATTCGCGCAGTGAGTATCGCGTATGCCGACAACCCTGACGGTGAAATTGCAGATAACGTGATCAGGGGCAAAGTGAGGGTACTGACAACCGCTGAATTCACTCCCTCTATTCCCCACTCCCTACTCCCTACTCCCCACTTATCGTCCCTCATTTTCCACAATGATGAAAAATCCATGCTCTCTGCGTTTATCAATGATGTTCGCCAGATAGACCCCGATGCTCTCACCGGCTGGAATTTCCTTGATTTTGATTTTCCCCATCTTGCGCAGAGGTTTCAAAAATTGAATCTTCCATTTACGCTGGGAAGGTCAGGAGACAGCGCAAAATTTTTCCCCGGCGATGATGAAGGCAGCCGTTTCTGGAGGCGCCGTTCCGCAGCGGCTATTGTTCCCGGCAGGCAGGTTTTGGACGCGCTGCGGGTAATGCGTGCGGGTACGCAGAGCAGGGCGGCGGGGCAGGATTTTAGCCTTGAGACCGTAGCTCAGGATGTGTTAGGTGAAGGAAAAACAATTCAGGTTTCGGGAGAAGAAAAAATTGCCGCTCTTGACCGGCTTTACGCGGACGATCCTGTGCGTTTCGGGGAATACTGCCTGCGTGATGCGCAGCTTGCCCTGAGGATTCTCGCCAAAACCGGTCTCTATCGCCTGACCCTTGAGCGGGCGTCTCTTACCGGAGTCAGTCTTGATAAGGCGTGGACCAGCGTGGTGAGTTTTGAGCGTGTTTACGGCATGGAACTAAGGCGCAATGGCATCGTCCCGCCGCCGCCTGATGACGGAGCGGCTGTAACCGGAGCCGCAGGCGGCACAGTGCTTGACCCTGAGTCCGGGCTTTTTAACAATGTGGCAGTTTTTGATTTCCGCAGCCTGTATCCGACAATCATGAGAACATTTAACATCGATCCGCTCTCCCATGCCAGAGCGGAAAATGAAAATACTATAGTTGCGCCTAACGGAGCGGTATTTTCCCGAAAGCCGGGATTGCTCCCAACCCTCATTGCCGGTTATTTTGCCACCCGCCGCCTTGCCCTGGAAAGCGGGGATGCGCTTGCCGCGCAGGTGTACAAGATACTGATGAACAGCTTTTACGGCGTACTGGGAACACCGGCCTGCCGCTACGGAAGAAGCGAACTTGCGGGCGCGATCACATCCTTTGCGCGCAAGTGGCTTTTGTTTTCAAGGGACTGGTTCAATTCACGCGGCTTGCGGGTGTTGTACGGCGACACCGATTCCCTTTTTGTGGAATCCGGTCTTGAAGACGGAGCATCGTCAGCTCTTTTTGAAGAACGCTGCGGGACGCTTGCAAAGGAACTCAATTCTCTGATAGCTGTAACTGTCAAAACGGAATACAACCTTGAATCTTTTATCGAACTGCGTTTTGAAAAAGCCTACCGCCGTTTTATGATCCCGCCTTTGAGAAATTATCACAGCATAGAAAATTCCGTTGAAAGGGGCAGAGCCAAGGGCTATAGCGGCTATCTTTTACATTCTGACGGAAGCCTGACGGTCGAAGTGAAGGGCATGGAAGCGATACGCAGCGACACCAC